>NZ_JAXCHT010000017.1:0-93801 GCF_035984655.1 Actimicrobium sp. GrIS 1.19
GATCTGGTTGGGCTTGAAAGATGTGCATGTCGCTGTCAAAACGATGCGCGCGCTACGTCGGCTGGGTGATCAGGCGAATTGTGTATAACGAGGTGGGCATGGCCCCGCTGCACCGCGCAGTGCCAACTCCAACGACGTTCATTATTGAATACCATTCCATGCAAAGCCAGACCAACCCCATTCCAGCCCGGGCCCGCCAGGCGCCAGGCCAGACAGGCGCACCCGCCGCCACGCCAGCCACGGTCCACGCCGAGGCACTGCAAACCATTCGTGATCGCGCCGGATTTCTGCGCGATACCAGACAGTCACTGCAACGCCTGGAACGCGATGCCGCGGCCGAGGCGAATGAAACAAAGACGTCTGAACTTGCCGAAAGTCGCCGCCAGCAATTGGTGTTGCGCAATGCCCGCGGCATGCTCCAATCCCGGTTGCTGCAGGCCGAAGAGCAGGTCACGCGGACCCAGCGCGAGGTCGAGAAACTCGGGCAGAGCCTGGGCAGAAAAGTCACGACACTGGAAGCCTTGGCCGACGAAACGCAGCAGCCGATTCCGAAGCACAAGGCCGAGCGCCTGCGGCAACAGTATCCGGCGCTGAAGATGCCGGCGGCAGCGCCCGAGACACCCTCCCCCGCGCCGATGAAGGCGGCACAGCCCGTGGCAACGCCAACACGGGACCCGGCGCAACTGGCGCGCAATCAGGAACTGGATCGGGAGATCGCCGGGCTCGACCAGCAGCTGCAAGCCCAACACGCCGTCGTCGGCCAGCAACGCGCTGCGCTCGCGCGCGCACACCGTTTGCGCAGCACGCCGCAACAGGCCAGCGCAGGGCGCAACAAGAATCTGGCCCAGTTGATGAAACACAACTACGCGACCATCAACGCCGACCGCGAGGCCCAGCTGGCCGGGCTGCGCGACAAACTCGCGCAAAGGGGCCTGACACTACCGCCCGGTCAGCTACCGCAGAACCAGCCTGCCCTGTTCGAACAATTGGCCGGGCGCTTCGTCGAGCAAACCGTCGGCCAGGACGGCATACCGGTGGCGCGCTTCAAGCCGCGCCGCGGTCGTGATTTTCAAGAGATGGCGGCACATCATTTTTCGACCTTGACTGCCTTGCTGACGCTGTCACGGCTTGAAAAAACTGACCTTGCGCTGTCGGCCGCGGTCAGCGGGATTGCCAGCCAGGCGATCGCCAGACTGCCAAAGAAACTGCCTGACGACGCCAACCAACTGCTGGCTTCGGAAGAAGCAATGGACGACCTGCAAGCCCGGGCCGAGGCGCCACTGCGGGCGGCGGCACACGAGATCCATCAACTCAGATTGCGCATCGACGATGCGGTCAGGCGCAAGACCAGCGTCAAGGTCGAGGGGAAAACCTTGCGCGGCGAAGCGGCCAAGGCGTTGCAGGGTCAAGTCAGACTGCTTGATGACCTGTTCCAGTCAAGCGGGTCGAGCCTGCTCGCCGGGCTGGCCCTGTTTGCGCGCGAACAGGTGGTGAGCTATGCCGAGTGCGCCAACTGGATCGACGCGATGAATCAAGGCGAGCGCGGGCTACTGGCCAATTTGAAGATCGAAGCCGAACGTGGTGATCAGGCGCTGCAGCAGTCGCAGGCAATGCTGGCTGATCTGGGTCGACAGCGTGACGCATTGCTCGCGCAAAAAACGGCTGCGCTGCCTCAGGCCCAGGAGCAAAAACAGCAATCCGCGCCCGCGACGGAGACAGTACCCGCGACGGCTGAACGCCCCGATGTGCACTCCCGTCAAGCGCGCCTGCTGGGCGAAATCGACCGGATTCTGGATCAGAGCAGCGCGTGCCAACAGGCCCACGCCAGCGCCTCGGCCGACGGGATCAAAGCCCGCAAGCAGTTGCGCCAGGTCGATGATCGGCTCGACCTGCTGGAGGCAGAACTGGGGCGCGCCCAGGGCGCCGCGACCCAGTCGCTCCAGGCGCATCAGAACGCGAATCGCGAACGACACCAACAAATCGACCAACTTCGCCGCACGCTCGGCAATGTCTCGGCGGCGACGCTGCGCGCCGACCGCGAACTGGCGCTCCTGATCACGCCGTCGGCGCTCGAGACCGTCCTGACGCGCCATCTCGGGCGCAGTCCGGAACAACTGCAGCAGCGCTTTCTGGTGACCGGAGCGGCAGCGACCTACGCGACGCCCGAGGCGCTGCTGCGCGCGCTGGTCGATGTCAGCGAGGAGGCCAGCAGGCGTTTTCCGGGCATCTTCGAGGCCACCACCCCGGCGCAGTTTGACGCGGCCTGCCGTCGCGCCGGCGCAGCGCCAACCGATTTGTTATGCCGCCACGACGACGTCGTCGGGCACGGCGTCAACCGGCGCGACGGCGAGCCCGTCGATACCCTCACCAGCTGTTATTCGCTGGAATGGAATCGGAACACAGGTCAGGTGCAGGTGTCGCACCTGTATCCGTACGTGCCGCGCCGCGGATAAGGGACGCTGCGGCAGCACGCAGGCGCACGTCCGGCTTGACCAGATGACGGGTCCTGCGTGACCATGCAGCACTTTCCCTCGGATTCCTGCGCATGCCCACCATCGACTACCGCCTCGTCAACGTCTTCGCCGAAACCACCTTCGGCGGCAATCCCCTCGCGGTGGTCGAAGATGGCTCCGGCCTGTCCGACGCCGAGATGCAAGCCGTCGCGCGCCAGTTCAACCTGTCCGAAACCACGTTTCTGTTTCCGTCCGAACGGGCGGCGGCGCGGGTGCGGATTTTCACGCCGACCTACGAAATACCGTTTGCCGGCCATCCGACCCTGGGCTCGGCGCAAGTAGTACGCGAGCTGTTCGGCTGCGGTGACGAATTCACGCTGGAAATGCGGGCCGGACTGATCCCGGTGCGGTGGCACGAAGGCCGCTGGACCCTGCGCGCCAACCGGCCCAGCTATCGGCCGATGCAAGCCACGCCGGCCGAGCTGGCGGCGATGCTGGGCCTGCCCGAGAAGGCCATCGCCGGCTCGGCGATGTGGGTCAACTGCGGTACCGAGCAACCGATGATTCCGTTAAAAAGCGTCGCCTACGTGCATGCCTGCCAGCCGAAACCGGCACTCATGGCCAAACACAACACCAATCTCAGCGGCCAGCCCAAGACCTATGTCTTCGCCCACACGCTGGAAGGATTTGAAGCGCGCTATTTCTGGATGACGGATCAGGCCAGCGTCAGCGAAGACCCCGGCACCGGATCGGCCTGCGCCAATCTGGGCGGCTGGTGGCTGGCCACCGAAGGCGACCGGCCGCTCGATGCGACGATCCGCCAGGGCACCCTGTTGCAGCGGCCGAATCTGCTGACCCTGAGCGTGACCGACGGCACGATTCAGGTCGGCGGGCGCGTCATCGAACTGGGCGCTGGGCAGCTGCGCTGGTAACCATCCGCGCCACAAGCCGCTAGGCGTCTGCCACCACCACCGGCACCCCCGCGCTGGCATAGGTGCGCACGGTCTTCTTCGCCGTCCCCGGCGGCAACACCAGCAGCGCCACCTCCGCCAGCGGCGCGATCACGAAGGCCGATGCGGCGCCGAGTTTTTCCTGCGACGCCAGCACGATGGTTTCGGCGGCACGCTGATGCAGGCAGCGCTTGACGGCGGCTTCTTCATGATCGCCGGTGCTCAGGCCAGCCTGCGCATGCACACCGGTGACCCCCATGAAGAACAGGTCGGCGCGCAATTGCGAAGCGGCGTCGATGACTGCCGCGCCGACATTGACCATCGAGTGCCGGAACAAGCGGCCGCCCAGCATGATGATCTCCAGCTGCGCATGGCGCGCCAGTTCGATCGCCACCGTCGGGCTATGCGTGACGATGGTGGCGCGCAGGTTGTCCGGCAAATGCCGCGCGACCTGCAGCGCCGTGCTGCCGCCATCCAGAATCACCACCTGCCCCGGCTTGACCAGCGCCGCACCGGCGCGGCCGAGCGCCTGCTTGTCGGCCGGCGCAATCTGGTCGCGCGCGGCCAGGTCGGCCAGCGCCGCGGAGGCCGGCAAGGCGCCGCCATGCACGCGTTGCAGCTTGCCTTCCTGTGCCAGTTCGCGCAGGTCGCGCCGAATGGTGTCTTCGGACACGCCGAGTTCCTCGCTAAAGACTTTGGCGATCAGGTTGCCGTCACGCGCAAGGCGCGCGAGGATCAGTTGTTTGCGTTGGGTGGTCAGCATGGATGGGTCGGGCCGGGTTGGCTTGCGGTTTCGGAAATTCTGATCTAGGATACACGAACCTGCACGTTAATGCACGATCTTCAACACAAAGGAATGCCATGAAACCAGCCATTGCAGAAGCCGAACGGGTCCGCATCGTGACCGTCGAGACCTTGTCCGACGATTGGTTTTTGCTCAAGAAAACCACCTTCGATTTCCGCCGCCGCGACGGCAGCTGGCAACGCCAGAGCCGCGAAACCTACGACCGCGGCAACGGCGCGGTGCTATTGCTGTTCAACGCGTTGCGCGGCACGGTAGTGCTGACGCGGCAATTTCGCCTGCCCGCTTTCGTCAATGGCTGCGCCGATGGCATGCTGCTGGAAGCGTGCGCCGGCTTGCTCGACGGCGAGGATGCCGAGACCTGCATCCGGCGCGAAGCCGAAGAAGAAACCGGGTTTCGCGTGCGCACGCCAACGCGCCTGTTCGCTGCCTACATGAGCCCCGGCTCGGTGACCGAGAAGCTGCATTTCTTTGCCGCAGCGTACGAGGATGGCGACCGCATCCATGACGGCGGTGGCGATGCCCGCGAAGGCGAGGACATCGAGGTGATCGAACTGACGCTGGCGCAGGCGCTGGCGATGGTGGCGGATGGCCGCATCGAGGATGGCAAGACCATCATGCTGTTGCAGCATGCCGCGCTGGCCGGGCTGGATCAGCTGGAGCGGGCCGCCGCCTGAGCGCTGCTCATGCGCGCCCGGTGAGCCAGCGCCGGGCCGGTTTCTCGACCAGCACATGCAGGCCCAACGCCGCCAGCATGACGATGCAGCCATAGACAACGAAGCCTTGCCAGTCGCCAGACAGACCGTTTTGCTGCGCCACCCGCAGCACGATCTGATGCACCAGATACACGGCAAAGCTGATCTCGCCGAGCAGCACCAGCCAGCGCTGCGACAGACCCTGCGAAAGCACCCCGCGCTGGCAGGCAAACACGACGACCAGCAACATGACGAACGGTGTCAGGCCAACGTGATTGGCCCACTCGTCGATCAGCATTGCGGCAAGGGGATTGAGCTGACCGAGCAGGGCTGGTTCGCTGGCCACGGCCGCCAACGGCACACGGGTGGCACCGGCGCTGAGCATGAGTTGGTGCACCAGCGGCGCGAAGCTGGTCAGGACGTAGCGGTAAGCGAGCAGCAGCAAGGCCACGCTGCCGAGTTCCACCAGCGTCCAGCACCAGCGGCAGGCGACGCCGTCGCGTTGGCGCCGGACAAACACGATACCGGCCACCATCCCGCACAGGAATTCGGCCAACCGGGCCAGCGGATTGGCGTACAGCAGTCCGGTCGATGACAGGTGATCATGCGTGGTCTGCCAGGACGGCAAACCATGTTCCCAACTCAGCAGTCCCAGCAACAACACGATCGCCAGCGCCAGCGACACGGCCAGCAGCAAGCTGCGATGACGCCAGCGCATCGCCGGCCGAAGCAGCAGCGGGAACAGCAGGTAGAAAAACAGCTCGGTCGAGATGCTCCACGACACGTAGTTGTACGAAAAAAAATACCGGTCGAACGGAATCCAGGCGTGCAGCAGCAGCGCATTCGCCATCAGCACCCCGACATCGAACGGCTCGGGAACCGCCACCAGCAACATCGTCAACAGCAGGCACACCAGATGCAGCGGCCAGATCCGCGCCCAGCGGGCAAGGTAGAACGCGCGCCATTGCCGCGGCGTGTCCAGTTGATCGTGGTAGACCCAGGTCAGAATGAAGCCCGACAGCACGAAGAAGAACGACACGCCGACATCCAGCGGTCCGAGCGCCGCAACCGGCCAGAACACCCCATTACAATGATGGACGACGATCGCCAGCGCGGCAAAAGACCGCAGTGAGGTCAGCGCAGCCAGCGGTTTCTTTTTCGGGATGGACATGGCACCAATTCAGTCACGGCAAGGGGAGCTCCGGCTTCGGCATCGTACGCGAGTATCGGCGCCGGCGCGTGGCTCCGTGCGCTGCGGCTGGTTGCTGCTGATTGCCATCCTGCAGGGCGCGCCGGCGCATGCCGCGAACGGCGACGACCTTGTCTGGACCCGCCTGCAGCAGCGCGTCGCAATCGGGCACGGGCGCGCCATGAACCTGACCTGCAGCGGCAGCGGCACGCCCACGGTGATCTTCGACAGCGGCATGGCCGATTGGGGCTTTACCTGGGCGCTGGTGCAGCCGCGCATTGCCGCCACCACGCGTGCCTGCACTTATGATCGCGCCGGGCTGGGCTACAGCGATGCCAGCAATCGACCGGCCACCAGCGCCAACATGGTCGATGACCTGCATCGCCTGCTGCAACAGGCCGGCATTGCGCCGCCATATGTGCTGGTCGGCCATTCGCTGGGCGGACTGAATGTGCGGCTGTATGCCGATCTGCATCGCAGCGCGGTCAGCGGCATGGTGCTGGTCGATGCATCGCACGAAGATGGCATTGCGCGCATCGATGCACAGCCGGGTGGCCACGAAGCCGCGCGTTATCGCGACTATCTGCGGCGCTGGCGCTACTGCGTCGCGCACTCCGCCGCGGCCGATTTTGCAGCCCGCTGCATCGAGCCCGCCGACCCCCGCTACAGCCGCCAGCTCAACGCCGAACGGGCGCGTTTGCAGGCACTGCCAGGCTATCAACAGGCCAAGTTCTCCGAAACACAACACTATCTCGACGGCAGCAGCTTCGCCGCCGTGCGCGCCGCGCGCCGCTATTACGGCGATCTGCCGCTGGAAGTCTTGACCGCCGGCCAGACCATTGCCGCGGCCGGGCCGGAATGGTTGCGCCTGCAGCGCGAACTGGCGGCATTGTCAGGTTGCGGGGTGCAAACGACGGTGGCGGATGCTGGTCACTATGTGCAACTGGATCGGCCCGACAGCGTCAGCGCCGCGATCGAGCGCGTGGTCGCCGCCGCCCGACGCAAGGTGAAGCCGTAACAGCCGTCAAATCGCGCTATCCGGCGCGCCAAAGCTCAGTCATACTGCATTAACGGAGAGCAATTTTGTCCGGCTCCTGCGTCGCCGCCCCCGCGCCTGGCAGCATCCGGATACAGAAAACAAGAGACCGATGACGACTCGCCGCTGCACCAGATGTACGGCATGTCATCGCTAACCGCTGTGTAAAACGAACGGCATTGATCCGTCTCATGCGCCTGAACTTCGCTCCATGGCATTCGCTCAAGACCCGGGTGACCCTGTTCACGCTGGCGATTTTCATCGTCAGTATCTGGTCGCTGTCGCTCTACACCAGCCGCATGCTGCGCGAGGACATGGTACGCCTGCTGGGCGAGGCACAGTTTTCGGCTGCGACCCTGCTGGCCGACCAGGTCAATACCGAGCTCGATGACCGTTTCCAGGCGCTCAAGATGCTGGCCGCGGTGATGGCGCCGGCCGTGCCGGGTGACGCGCCTGCGCTGCAAGCCAGCTTTGAAAAATACGTGATCTTTCACCGCCTCTTCAGCGGCGGAACCTTCATTGCCGGCACGGACGGCGTCGCCATCGCGAGCGCGCTGACCGCACCGGAGCACCTTGGCGTCAACTATCGCAGCGCCGATTACGTCGCCATGGCACTCAAGGATGGCAGCATGATCGTCGGCGCCCCCGTTGCCGGCAAGACTGCCTCGTCGCCCGGCGTTGGCATGGCCGTGCCGATTCGCGCCGGCGACGGCAGGATCATTGGCGTGGTGGCCGGCGTCATTGACCTCGGCAAACCCAATTTCCTGAGCCGGATCACGTCGGGCAGTTATGGCAGGTCAGGCGCGCTGCTGATCGCGGCGCCACGTCACGCGCTGTTTGTGGCGGCCTCGGATCCGGAGCGCGCGATGCAGCGCTTGCCGGCGCCGGGAATCAACCCGATGCACGACAAGTATGCCAGCGGCTACGAGGGCTACGGCGTGCTGGTGAATCTGCATGGCGTCGAAGAGCTCACTGCAGCCAAGGGCATTCCGGCCGCAGGATGGTTTCTGGTCGTCACGATGCCAAGCGCGGAAGCCTTCGCACCGATTCGCGCGCTGCAACAGCGCATGCTGCTGGCGACGCTGCTGCTGACGCTGGTCGCGGCCGGCTTGACCTGGTGGATGCTTCGCCATCAACTCTCGCCGCTGCTGGCGGCGGCAGGCGCACTGGGTGCGCGCTCGGCATCGGACCAGGCGCTGGCGCCATTGCCCATCGCCCGTGACGATGAGATCGGCAAATTGATTGGTGGCTTCAACAGCCTGTTGGCCACGCTGCGCCAGCGTGAAATCGCACTGACCGACAGCGAAGCACGCTTCCGCGATTTTTTCAGGAAAAACTCCTCGGTCATGCTGATCATCGACCCCGCATCCGGTGCGATTACCGACGCCAATGCGGCGGCGGCCAGCTATTACGGCGTCTCGCAGGAACAGCTCTCGGCCATGTCGATCGATCAGATCAACACGCTGGCCCCGGAGCAGATTGCCAGGGAACGCCAGCTGGCCGCGCATGAAAAGCGCAACTATTTCCACTTCACGCATCGCCTGGCATCCGGCGAATTGCGCGACGTGGAAGTGTATTCGACGCCCATCGGCAACGGCGCTGCGCCGGCATTGTTTTCGATTGTGCATGACATCACCGAACGCAAGCATGCCGCAGAGAGAATCCACACCCTGGCCTTCTTCGACCAGCTCACCGGCCTGCCCAACCGCACCATGCTGATGGACCGCCTGAAGCACGCGATGGCCGGCAGCGCACGCACCAACAATCATGGCGCGCTGCTGTTCATCGATCTGGATAATTTCAAGGCACTCAACGACACGCTCGGCCATGATGCCGGTGACCAGCTGCTGATGCAGGTGGCCGGACGCCTGGTGCTGTGCGTGCGCGCCAGCGACACCGTGGCGCGCGTCGGCGGTGACGAGTTCGTTGTCATTCTCGTCGGCCTCGACGCGGACCGGATGCAGGCCGCCAGCGAAACCGAAGCGGTGGCCAAGAAAATGCTGGTCGTGCTTAGCCAGGTGTATCGCTTCGATCATGCCGCCCACCACAGCACCGCCAGTATCGGCGCGACCCTGTTCAGCGGCGCGGATATCGCCATCGACATCCTGATGAAGCAAACCGATCTGACCATGTACAAGGCCAAGGCGGCCGGACGCAACACCGTGCGCTTCTTTGATCCGGCCATGGAAATCGCAGTGCGCGAGCGCGCCACCATGGAAAGCGATCTGCGACGCGCGCTGCAGGAACGGCAATTCGTGCTGCACTACCAGCCGCAGGTTGACCAGGATTGCCACGTGATCGGCGCCGAGGCGCTGGTGCGCTGGCAACATCCCCGTCACGGCCTGGTCGCGCCCAACGCGTTCATCGGCCTGGCCGAGGAATGTGGCCTGATCCTGCCGCTGGGGGATTGGGTCATGCATACCGCCTGCACACAGTTGGCGTGCTGGGCGCAGGCAGTCGCCACGGCGCATCTGACGATAGCCGTCAATGTCAGCGCGAACCAGTTCCGGCAACCCGATTTTGTCGAGCTGGTGCTGGCGGTGTTGCGCGATACGCGGGCCAATCCGCAGCGACTGAAACTGGAATTGACCGAAAGCCTGCTGGTGGAAAACGTCAGCGACGTGATCGAAAAAATGTCGGCGCTGAAGCGGCATGGGGTCGGATTTTCGCTGGATGATTTTGGCACCGGGTATTCGTCCCTGTCCTACCTGAAACGGCTGCCGCTGGACGAACTGAAAATCGATCGTTCGTTTGTGCGCGACATCCTGGTCGATCCCAATGATGCGGCGATCGCCAAGACCGTGGTCGCGCTGGCGCACAGCCTGGGACTGGGCGTGATCGCCGAGGGTGTTGAAAGCGACGGGCAGAAGGCCTTCCTGATGGCGCACGGGTGCCGGATGTTCCAGGGCTACCTGTTCGGCCGGCCGGTTCCGATCGAGGCATTCGTGACCATGCTTGAAGTCGTTTGACGGGCGATGACGATGTATCAACACAATCCGGATCGACCCGCACGGTGTACAGTGAAACCACCTGAGCAGATAATCATGACGAACCAACCCAGTCCGAATCCCTGTGCGATCCCGAACAACGAGCCACAGCGCCTGACCGCAGTGCGCGCGTCGCAGCTGCTCGATACGGCGCCGGAAGTCGAATTCGATGTCACCACCCGAATCGCCTCGCACATGTTCGATCTGCCAATCGCCCTGGTGGCATTGATGGACAGCGATCGGCTCTGGTTCAAGTCGCGCCACGGGATCGCCCTGCAGGAACTTGAGCGCAAGATCGCCTTCTGCGCCCACACGATCCTGCAGCCCGACGCGTTGATGGTGGTCGAGGATTTGCTGCTGGATGCGCGCTTTGACGACAATCCGCTGGTGCATGGCGAGCCACACATTCGCTTCTATGCCGGCGCGCCGCTGCGCACCGCAGACGGCCTGGTGCTGGGCACCATCGCCGTACTCGGCATGCAACCGCGCGCGTTCGATGACAAGGAACGCGCCCTCCTGCGCGATCTGTCGGTCTCGGTCATGACCGCCATCGAAGCACGTTCGCGCGCGCTGGAATTGAAGCAACTGGTTCTGACCGACTCGCTGACCGGCATTGCCAACCGGATTCAGTTTCAGGTCGCGCTGTCGGTTGAATTGCAACGCGCAGCGCTGGCGGAGCAGAGCATCGCGGTGCTGTACATGGATCTGGACGGCTTCAAGAGCGTCAACGACCGGTTCGGACATGGTGCCGGCGACGTCGTACTGCAGGAATTCACGCGGCGCATGCTGCCGCAACTACGCGCCGACGAAACGCTGGCACGCATTGGTGGCGATGAGTTCGGCATCGTCATGTGCGGCGATATCGAGCCCGAGGCCGCCATCGCGTTGGCCGAACGCATCATCGATGCCGCGCGTGCGCCCTTTCGCATGGCCGACGGTAGCGTGGCCAAAGTCGGGGTGTCGATCGGGATCGCGCTCCACCCTGCTGCGAAGACTGATGCAACGACCCTGATCGAGCAGGCCGACAAGGCGTTGTATAGCGCGAAATCACGGGCGAGCAACGGCTGGCATATTTTCAGCCGGCCCACCCTGCCGGTGATTGCAGCACCACCCGCCTTCCTGCCGGTCAAGGCGGATGAGGCCGACGCTTGCGGCGACTGCGTCAATGGCACGGTGCAACCGTTTCCCTTCACCATGGCGTATCAACCGATTGTCAGCATTTCCCGCCGCACC
Source organism: Actimicrobium sp. GrIS 1.19 (assembly GCF_035984655.1). Taxonomy (NCBI): domain Bacteria; kingdom Pseudomonadati; phylum Pseudomonadota; class Betaproteobacteria; order Burkholderiales; family Oxalobacteraceae; genus Actimicrobium; species Actimicrobium sp. GrIS 1.19. Next base: position 11,346 of record NZ_JAXCHT010000017.1, read on the forward strand.
GTGTTTGCCTATGAGGCACTGGCGCGCGGCATCGATGGCGAATCGGCCGCCGTGGTGCTGGCACGGGTCAACCACAGCAATCGCTACGCCTTCGACCAGAGTTGCCGCCGCACCGCCATCGAGGTAGCGACCCGGCTCGGGCTGGTCGAGACCGGCGCCCTCCTGTCGATCAATTTCATTCCGGGTGCGATGAACGAGCCGACCAACTGCGTGCGCGTGACCATGGCGGCGGCGCGTCGTGCCGGCTTGCCGCCGAACCGCTTGATCTTCGAGGTGACCGAGAGCGAACAGGTGCTGGAGCCGGCGCGTCTGGCGCACATCTTCAACGTCTATCGCCAGCAGGGTTTCAAGCCGGCCATCGACGACTTTGGCGCCGGATATGCCGGCCTCAACCTGCTGGCCGAGTTCCAGCCGGACATCATCAAACTGGATCGGCAACTGCTGGAACAAATCGATCTCAGTTTGCCGAAACAGGCCATCGTGCGCGGCGTGCTCAGCGTGTGCCGCGACCTCGGTATCACACCGATTGCCGAAGGGGTGGAAACCATCGAGGAATATCGCATCCTGCGCCAACTCGGCATCGACTTGTTCCAGGGGTATCTGTTTGCCCGTCCGGGCTTCGAATCGCTGCCGACGCCGGTTTTTCCGGACGATTGACGGCGCAGCTGTTCAGCGCTGTTGACGCTCCACGCCGATCAGGAACGCTGCGCCAGGCGCAGCCAGCCGCTCTCGTCAAGACTGGCAGACAGCGCCTCGTAGTGATCGATGGCGGCATGCGGCGTCGCCATTGGCGCGCCATGCGTGGCACGCACCACCATCACCGTGGCGCCGGCTTGCGCACCGGCCAGAATGCCGACCTCGGCATCTTCGAACACCAGGCAATCGGCCGCATCGACACCCAGCGTACGGGCGGCCAGCAAATAGCACGCGGGGTCCGGTTTGCCGACAGCGACATGCTCGGAGGTGATCAGGACCGGCGGCGTCGGAATGCCGGCCGCTTTCAACCGCTGTACCGCCAGTGCCCGCGGCGTCGACGTCACCACCGCCCACATGGTCGGCGGCAACGCGTTCAGAAAGCGGATCGCACCGGCGATTTCGACGGTGCCGTCCAGATCGGCAATTTCAGCGGCGGTGATCCAGTTGGCTTCGGCCAGCGGATCGACGCCCGGCAAGGCCAGGCGCGTAACCGTGTCGATCGCCCGCACCCCGTGGATGGTTGGCAAAAATGCCGCGACATCGAGGCCGTGGCGGCGCGCCCATTGGCTCCAGATCCGTTCGGCGGCAGCGATGGAGCTGACCAGGGTGCCGTCCATGTCAAACAGAAAGGCGCGGTAACGGCGGTCGAAGCTCACGTGGGCAGGAGAGGACAAGTTCGTTTTTCCTTCGGACTGGATTGGCCGGCGATGCGGCACATCGCGCGTTGGTGCAGCCCCGAGGATAAGCCAAACTGTCGCGGCGACGAAATAATCGCCTAGATGGCAATGCCACCCGACACTTCAATGCGTTGGGCGTTGACCCAGCGGTTGCCGTCGGACAGCAAGGCGGCGACGGCGCCGCCGATATCGTCCGGCATGCCGACGCGCCCCAATGCGGTCTGCCGCGCGATGCTCGCATTCATCTCGGCATTGTCACGCACCGCGCCGCCGCCAAAATCGGTGGAGATCGCTCCCGGCGCGATGGTGTTGACGCTGATGCCGCGTGCGCCCAGCTCTTGCGCGAGGTAACGGGTGAGCACCTCGACGCCGCCTTTCATGACGGCATAGGCGGCGAAGCCCGGCAACGCAAAGCGGGTCAGGCCGCTGGAGGTATTGAGGATGCGACCGCCATCGCGCAGCAGCGGGAGCAGCTTCTGCGTCAGGAAGAAGGTCCCCTTCAGGTGCACGTTGAACATCCGGTCGAACTGCTCCTCGCTGGTGTCGGCAATGGATGCATGCGCACCGCTACCGGCATTGTTGACGAGGTAATCGAAGCGGTCACGCTGCCACGTGTCGGCCAGCGCCGTCGTGACGGTCCGGGCGAAGGCGGCGAACGTGTTGCTGTCGCCCACATCCAGCTGCAGCGCGACGGCACGGCGGCCATGGGCCTGGATCAGTTGCACCACCGCCTCGGCTTCGGCCAGATTGCTGTGATAGGTGACGATCAGGTCGACGCCGTTGGCGGCGAGCTTGAGCGCGGTGCTGCGTCCGAGACCGCGGCTGGCGCCGGTGACGAGGGCGATCGGGGTGATTGGCGTGGTCATGGGGAAATCCTTTGGTGGTCGAAACTGGTTAAGGTGAAGCCACTGTAACCATTCCCTGAAACGCGATAAACAGCAACAAACCAGCTACACTGTTCTTCCGAAAGAACAATCAAGGATGCCGCCCGATGGACTTCAATGAACTGCGCATCTTTGCCCGGGTGGCGGACCTCTCCAGCTTCAGCCGCGCCGCTGAACAACTGGGCCTCGCCAAGGGCCATGTGTCGACCGCAGTGCAACGTCTCGAAGCGCGCCTCGGCACGCGCCTGTTGCAACGCACGACCCGCACCGTGCGCCTGACCCCGGACGGCGAACATTTTCTGGTGCATTGCCAGGAACTGCTGGCCGAGGCCGAGCAACTGCAGACCCTGTTCCAGCCCGCCGCGAGCGGCTTGACCGGGCGACTGCGGATCGACCTGCCCAACATCCTCGCGCGCGACGTCGTCATTCCGCATCTGTCCGGCTTTCTGCGCGCGCATCCGCTGCTGGACGTCGGCATCAGCACCATTGACCGGCGCGTCGATCTGGTCCATGAAGGGTTCGATTGCGTGGTGCGGGTCGGCACGCTCGACGATTCCGATCTGGTGGCGCGGCCGGTTGGCATGATGCATATGGTGAACGTCGCCAGTCCGGCCTATTTGCACGCGTACGGCACACCGCGCACGCTGGCCGATCTGGCGCAGCACCGCGTGGTCCATTACGCGCCCAATCTCAGTGCCAACGATGCGGGCTGGGAGTATTTCGACGAGGCCACGGCCAGCTACCGGACAGTGCCGATGCCGGCCACCATCTCGGTCAATGGCACCGATGCCTATCAGGCCGCGGCACTGGCAGGCATGGGCCTGATCCAGGCGCCGCTGCTGGGGGTCCGGCAATTGGTCGCGCAAGGTGCGCTGGTGCTGGTCTTGCCGGAATTCCGCGCCCGCCCGATGCCGGTCTCGCTGCTGTTCGCCAGCCGCCGTCAACTGGCACCGCGCGTCCAGGCCGTGATGAACTGGCTGGCGGATCTGCTCACCCGATACCTGGCCGAACCCGACTAGCGCGGCCGATACGGCGGCGCCGCTGCGGCACTGGCGCGAAGCCGGAGAATCACTTGCTGCACGTGCGGCACGGCGCGTGCGAACGGCTCCAGATCCGCGCTGCGAACGGTCTCGCCAACGCAGCCTTCAATGATCACCACCCTGCCCTGCACGGTGACCCAAAGGCTGGACTGCGCAAACGGATTGTGTTCGCGCACGGCAGACTGCAATGCTGCGGCGATGGCTTGATCGTAGGCGTAAGCGTTGGGCAGTTCGCACTCCTGCGCGAGCCAGCAGCTGGTGCCCTTTTCGGCCCGATGATGCGACTGCGCACGCATCTCCTGCTCGGTGATGAAAGGGCCGGCCGGCAACGGACAATCGGGCAGCGCCGCCGCCAGCATGAAGAACGGATCGTTGAACCAGTTGCGCAGCTCCGCGCCGGCGTGGGCCGGCCAGCCGAGCGCAATGGCAACGAGCATCGGCAGCAGCATTCGATGTTTCATGGGGCATGTCCTCGCGCTGCGGGTGGCTGGTCATTGGGCGGACGCGATCGCGACACCGCCCTCGGAATTGTCGCGCAATGCGATGCGCCGCGCCCCCTGGAACAGCGCCGCTTGTTGAAAATCAAGGTGCGTGCCGCCTGGTCCGGTAAAAAAGGCGATGGGCCATCCAGAACGTCCCGGATGGCAGCGGCACTTTTCCGCGCAAATCCGTCACGGACCGTTTCATGACCTTGCCATTACTTTTTCCCGTATCGTCGCCGTTCCGGTTTTCCGTCAGGTCTTCGCAACTGGCGCAAGCGCGGGCCGGCAGGCGCCATGGATAAGATCCTGGCCGACCTGCGACGGCACCTGCGCGCGATGTGGCGCTATCGCTGGCACGGCCTGATCAGCGCCTGGGTGGTCGCGCTGCTGGGCGCGGTCGTGGTGATGATGATCCCGAAGAAATACGAAGCGTCGGCGCGCATCTTCGTCAATACCGATTCGATCCTCAAACCCCTGATGGCCGGCATGGCGGTGCAACCCAATACCGACCAGCGCATCGCCATGTTCAGCCGGCTGCTGCTGAGCCGGCCGAATGTCGAACAATTGATCGACCAGTCCGGCATGGGCGCGCGCCTGACTACGCCGGAGCAGCGCCAGGCCATGATTGACGACGTGCTCAAGGTGCTCGACATCCAGGCTGCGGGCGAACGTGACAATGTCTACCTCATCAAGTTTCGCGATACCGAAGCGGCGCGCGCCAGGCGCGTGGTCGAATTGCTGGTCGCCCGATTCATCGATTCCAGCCAGCGCAACCGCGGCACCGACGACGCTGCCAGGAAGTTCATTGATACCCAGGCTGCGCTGTACGAAACCCGACTGCGCGACGCCGAAGCGCGCCTGAAGCAGTTCAAGTTGCACAACCTGGCCGGCGGCAAGGACAGCTTCCAGCCCGATGGCAAAGGCTACTTCGCCCAGATGGCGACGCTGGCCGAGCAACTCAGCCAGGCGCAACTGCAGTTGCGCGAAGCCGAGCGATCGCGCGACGCCTATCGCAGCAGCCTCGCCGCCGAATACGGTCCGGCGCCATCGGCCAGCGTCAATGGCGCGGCCGGTGGCGGCAGCCTGCCTGAAATCACGGCGCGCATCGATACCCTCAAGCGTAGTCTCGACGACATGCTGCAGAAATACACCGACGCGCATCCGGACGTGAAAGGCGCCCGCCGCGTGCTGGCGACGCTGGAGCGCCAGCGCCGCGCCGCGCTGGCCGAAGTGCGCCGCACCGGCGTCGCGCCCGCCGCCACCGGCATGGCGGGAATGCGGGCGTCGGAGCAGCTCAAGGTCAGCCTGGCGCAGGCCGAGGCCTCGGTCGCTTCGCTGCAGGCGCGGGTCGGCGAATATGCCAGTCGCCTGACCGACCTGCGCGAGGTGGCCAGGCAGGTGCCGGAGCGCGAAGCCGAGCTGGCCCAGCTCAACCGCGACTACGACATCAACAAAAAAAATTACGAAGAACTGGTCACGCGCCGCGAATCGGCCAACATCAGCGGCGACATGCAATCGGTGGTGGGGGTGGCCGACGTCCGGCTGATCGATCCGCCGCGGGTGGCGCCGTCCATGAAGGGGCCGTCGCGCACGCTGTTGCTGGCGGCGACGCTGTTGCTCGGTGCGGGCGTCGGACTGGTGGTGAGCTTCCTGCTCAAGGAATTGCATCCGCGCGTGCACGACACCATCGAACTGGAGCAAACCTTTGGCCTGCCGGTGCTGGGCGTGATTTCACGGCTCACCAACCCGCTTGCCGAGCGCGAACAGCGGCGCGGACTGGTGCGCTTCGCGCAGATGGCGGCGGTGCTGGCCGGCATCTATCTGGGGGTGCTGGCGGCCGGGGTGATTCTGACCAGGCAGGTGGCCTGACGCGACGGTAGCGGTTCCGGTGCGCGCGCCACGGCATCGGCCGAAGGCGCGACCGCGTCCGGCGGCGCGCAGCGATTGGCAGGAATTGATGGTTGATTGTCCGTCATGCCATGGGTAGTTTTTCGATAATGGCTTCTCCCATCCATTGCGATTGCCCACTGCCATGCCTTCCATCCTGCGTAAGCTGTTCACCGTTGCCGTCTTGTGCGCCACCTGCGCCCTTGCCACCACGTCGTTTGCGGCCGACCCGCCGACTGACCATATCGCGCCGTACCATGACCGCTTCGGGCGGACCCGTCCGGTGGTCGCGGTGATCGGCGAAAATCGCGGCACCGAACTGATTGATTTCATGGTCCCGTTCAGTGTGTTGACACAGTCCGGCGCGGCCGACACCATCGCAGTGGCCACCCATGCCGGCCCGCTGACGATGCGCCCGGCGCTGCAGATCATGCCGCAGGCCACCATCGAGGCGTTCGATGCGCGCTATCCGGAGGGCGCCGATTACGTGATCGTGCCGGCGGTGGTGCATTCTGACGATACCGTCCTGCTGGCCTGGATCGCGGCCCAGGGCGCCAGCGGCAGCACCATCGTCAGCATCTGCGACGGCGCACTGGTGGTGGCCAACACCGGCCTGATGAAGGGCCATCGCGCCACCGGGCACTGGGCCACCGATCAGTTGCGCCAGCAGAATTACCCGGACACCCAATGGTTGCAGAATGCGCGCTATGTTGCCGATGGCCGCATCGTGTCCAGCGCCGGCATCAGTGCCGCAATGCCGACCGCGCTGGCGCTGGTCGAAGCAATTGCCGGTCCGCAGCGCGCCGCGGCGCTGGCCGCGGAGCTCGGTGTGAGCAGCTGGGATACGCAGCATGACAGCGCGGTATTCCATCCGCGCCTGGGCCTCAACCTGACCGCCTTCGCGACCACCCACTTCACCAACGGCTGGTGGTATCCGATGCAGGATATCGGCGTGCTGGTCGCCCCTGGCGTCGACGACATCGCGCTGGCGCTGACCATGGATGCCTACTCGCGCACCGGTCGCAGCCGCGCCCGGTCACTGGCGGGCTCGGCGCAACCGATCCTTACCCGGCACGGCCTGACGGTATTGCCGGACCGGGTGATCGCGGCGGGCAACCAGCCGACCCGGGTGCTGCCGGAGTTCGCGGCAACGGCGCCTGCGCAGGCGCTGGATCAGGCGCTGGCCGGCATCGCCCTGATGTACGGCAAAAACACGGCGTATGGCGTTGCACTCGATCTGGAATATCCGGGTTTTCGCAATTAGCCTGCATTTGATGGCACCATGAACGGCATCATCCCTTCGCCCCCATCCTGCCGATGACTCCAATCAAGACGCGCCGCATCGTTCTGCTGGCGTTCGATCACATGAACCTGATCGATCTGAGCGGCCCGCTGCAAGCCCTGGCCACCGCCAGCCGGCGCTTTTCCGGCGCCGGGCCAATGCTGTACGACACCGTGGTGGCCTCGGTGGCCGGCGGCCTGATCACCACCGGCTGCGGTCTGGCGGTGCAAACAGTGCCGCTGGCGGCGCTCGACGGCCTGGCCATCGATACCTTGATTGCGCCCGGTGGCTGCAAGGGCGAGCAGTTTTACGCGCCGCCGCAACTGGTCAGCTGGATCGCCAGCCGTGCGCCGGGGGTGCGGCGACTCTGTTCGGTCTGCACCGGTGCGTTCCTGCTGGCGGCGGCCGGACAACTCGATGGGCGGCAGGTCGCCACCCACTGGGAATGGGTTGGACGCCTCAAGCAGCTGCATCCCGCCATTCGCATCGACGCCAACAAGATTTTCATCCAGGACGGCTCGGTCTGGACCTCGGCCGGCGTCACGGCCGGCATCGATCTGACGCTGGCCCTGATCGACGCCGACTTCGGCCATCGGGTGGCGATCGAAACAGCGCGCCAGCTGGTGATGTTCATCAAGCGCTCGGGCGGACAGTCGCAGTTCAGCGTGCCGCTGGCGGCGCAGTCGATCGACGGCGGCACCTTTGCCGAGCTGCATGCCTGGATCGCCGCCAATCTGGCGGGCGACCTGTGCGTCGAGCGCCTGGCCGAACAGGCTGGCATGGCGCCGCGCACCTTTGCCCGCCTGTATGTCAGCAAGATCGGCCGCACCCCAGCCAAGACCGTCGAAGCGATGCGGCTGGAGGCGGCCTGTCGCGCGCTGGAAGACACCGGCCTGCCGCTCAAGCGCATTGCCGTGGCGGTCGGCTATGGCGAGGAACAAACCCTGCGGCGAGTGTTCCAGCGCCAGCTGGGCGTCAGTCCGGCGCACTACCGTGGCCGCTTTTCGGCGCAATCCGCAACGCCCGTGCTGTAGCAATACCGGCAAGCCGTCGTCGGTTTTTTGCCAATCGACGCGGTTGGCCTGTCGCCAACAAATCCCCCGTCCCGGCAACCTCCATTAGAATGCACACCATCGCCGCAGCCCGGCATCGGTCAATCCTGTCAAAAAAGCACCTATCCTGAATGGCAACCAAGAAACCCGCCCCCTCCGATTACAGTGAATCATCGATCCGTGTCCTGAAAGGACTGGAGCCGGTCAAGCAACGCCCCGGCATGTATACGCGCACCGAGAGTCCGCTGCACATCATCCAGGAAGTCATCGATAACGCCTCCGATGAAGCGCTGGGCGGCTACTGCGGGCACATCGTGGTGACGCAGAATGCCGATGGCAGCGTCAGCGTCGACGATGACGGGCGCGGCATTCCGGTTGGCATGCATCCGGAAGAAGGCGTCCCCACCGTCGAGATCGTGTTCACCCGCCTGCACGCCGGCGGCAAATTCGACAAGGGTTCCGGCGGCGCGTACGCGTTCTCGGGCGGCTTGCACGGCGTCGGGGTCTCGGTGACCAACGCGTTGTCGAGCCGGCTCGAAATCACGGTCTGGCGCGAAGGTGGCGTCCACACGCTGGCGTTTGCCGATGGCGACCTGATCGAACCGCTGAGCTCGCGCCCGATTACGCGCGACGACAAGAAATCCGGTACCCGCGTGACGGCGTGGCCGAATCCGAAGTACTTCGACTCGCCGGCGATTTCGCAATCGGAACTGCAGCGCTTGCTGCGTTCGAAGGCGGTGCTGCTGCCCGGCGTGAAGGTCACGCTGGTCAATGGCAAGACCGGTGAATCACAGACCTGGCAATACGAACAGGGCTTGCGCGGTTATCTGGTCGAGTGCCTGGCGCAGACCACCAGCAGCGAACCGCTGATCCCGCTGTTCGAAGGCGAACAATATGCCAGCGCTGACGCCGATGGCTTTGCCGAAGGCGAAGGCGCGGCCTGGGTGGTGGCGTGGACTGAAGACGGCGGCGTGGTGCGCGAGTCGTACGTCAACCTGATCCCCACTTCGGCGGGCGGCACCCATGAATCGGGCTTGCGCGAAGGCCTGTTCGGCGCGGTGAAAAGTTTTGTCGAGTTGCATTCGCTGCTGCCGAAAGGCGTCAAGCTGCTGTCCGACGATGTCTTTGCGCGGGTCTCGTTCGTGCTCTCGGCCAAGGTGCTCGATCCGCAGTTCCAGGGCCAGATCAAGGAACGCCTGAATTCGCGCGATGCGGTGCGACTGGTGTCGAGCTTCGTGCGGCCGCCGCTGGAACTCTGGCTCAATGAGCACGTCGAGTTCGGCAAGAAGCTGGCCGACCTGGTCATCAAGCAGGCCCAAAGCCGGCTACGATCAGCGCAAAAAGTCGAAAAGAAAAAATCCTCCGGCGTGGCAGTGTTGCCCGGCAAGCTGACCGATTGCGAATCGAACGACATCAGCCGCAATGAAATCTTTCTGGTCGAGGGCGACTCCGCCGGCGGCTCGGCCAAGATGGGACGCGACAAGGAATTCCAGGCCATCCTGCCGTTGCGCGGCAAGGTCCTGAATGCCTGGGAAACCGAACGCGACCGCTTGTTTGCCAACAATGAAATCCACGATATCGCGGTGGCCATCGGCGTCGATCCGCATGGCAAGCTGGATTCGCCCGACCTGTCCAACCTGCGCTATGGCCGCATCTGCATCCTGTCGGACGCCGACGTTGATGGTTCGCACATCCAGGTACTGCTGTTGACGCTATTCTTCAAGCATTTCCCGAAACTGATCGACAAGGGCCACATCTGCATCGCCCGGCCGCCACTGTTTCGGGTCGATGCACCGGCACGCGGCAAGAAACCGGCGCAGAAGATCTATGCGCTCGACAGCGGCGAACTGGTCGCGATCGAAGACAAGCTGCGCAAGGACGGCGTCAAGGAAGGCGCCTGGGGCATCTCGCGCTTCAAGGGGCTGGGGGAAATGAATGCCGAACAGTTGTGGGAAACCACCATGAATCCGGACACCCGACGGCTGCTGCCGGTGGCGCTGGGCGACTTTGACCTGGCCGCGTCCGAAGCGCGCTTCAACATGTTGATGGGTAAAGGCGAAGCGGCTGCGCGGCGCGCCTGGATTGAAGAGCATGGCAACGATGTTCAGGCCGACATTTAACCGCCTGCTGTTACTGGCGGCGTGCCTGGTCACGCCGTTGGCGCACGCCGATATCTTCGGCTATGTCGATGCCGACGGCGAAACCCATTTCGCCACCCAGAAGCTCGACCCGCGTTACACGCTGTACATCAAGGGCGATGGGGTGTTCGATTCGAGCGAGGCGCGGGCCGAAGGCACAGTCGCGCGCAGCCGCTTTTCCGAAGCCATCACGCGCCACCCCAACCTCAAGAAATACGAAGCGCTGGTGATCGCCGCGGCGGCCGAGTTCAAGGTCGATGTCGCGCTGATGAAAGCGGTAATGGCGGCCGAATCCGGTTTCAATCCGGGCGCCGTGTCGCCCAAGGGCGCGATCGGCCTGATGCAGATCATGCCGGCCACCGCCGAGCGCTATGGCGTGGCCGGCGACGCGCGCCGCAGTATCCAGCAGAAGCTGACCGATCCGCAGACCAATGTCCGTCTTGCAGCACGCTACCTGCGCGACCTGAACGCGCTGTTTCCGAATCAGCAGCCGCTGGTGATCGCGTCGTACAACGCCGGCGAAGGCGCGGTACAAAAATACAAGAACACCGTGCCACCGTATCCGGAGACGCGCAACTACGTCCAGCTAGTGACCCAGTTCTACCAGGTCTTCATGCCGGTGGCCGCATCGCCGGCGCTGGCCAATGCCACGGGTCGCCGCATTCACCTGACCATTCCCGGCCGCAGCAACATGCCGGAACCGCTGACTTCCGCCAATTAACATTTTTCCGATCGATCCATGACTGAACAAGCCAATCTTTTTGACGGCGTGCCGCCGCCAGACAGTGAAACGTTGACCCTCGCCAGCTTCGCCGAACGCGCCTACCTGGATTACGCGATCTCGGTCGTCAAGGGCCGCGCGCTGCCCGATGTCAGCGATGGCCAGAAGCCGGTGCAGCGCCGCATCCTGTTCGCCATGAACGAGCTTGGACTGGGTGCAGCCGCCAAGCCGCGCAAGTCGGCGGCGGTGGTCGGCGATGTGCTGGGCAAGCTGCATCCGCATGGCGATCAGTCGGTGTATGACGCGCTGGTGCGCATGGCGCAGAATTTTTCGTTGCGTTATCCACTCATCGACGGCCAGGGCAATTTCGGCTCGCGCGATGGCGATGGCGCAGCGGCGATGCGATATACCGAAGCGCGCCTGACGCCGATCTCGAGTCTGCTGCTCGATGAAATCGGCCAGGGCACGGTCGACTTCCAGCCGAATTACGATGGCTCGACCGAAGAACCGACCTTGCTGCCGGGACGCCTGCCGTTCGTGCTGCTCAACGGCGCCTCCGGCATTGCGGTAGGGATGGCCACCGAAATCCCGTCGCACAATTTGCACGAAGTCGCGCAGGCCGCCGTGGCCATCATCCGCAATCCGGCACTGACCCATGCGCAACTGATGGAGATCATTCCCGGCCCGGATTTTCCGAGTGGCGGCCAGATCATCACCTCGGCGGTGGCACTGTCGGACATGTACCAAAGCGGGCGCGGCTCGCTCAAGGTGCGTGCCAAATGGAAGATCGAAGACATGGCGCGCGGCCAGTGGCAGGCGGTGGTGACCGAACTGCCGCATGGCACGTCGGCGCAAAAGGTACTGGAAGAAATCGAAGAACTGACCAACCCGAAAATCCGGCTTGGCAAAAAAACCCTGTCGCCCGAACAGCTGATGCAAAAGCAGCTGATGCTGTCGCTGCTCGATGCGGTGCGCGATGAATCCGGCCGCGAGGCGCCGGTGCGGCTGGTGTTCGAGCCGAAATCGAAGAACCAGGATCAGACCGAGTTCACCAACATGCTGCTGGCGAACACCTCGCTGGAAACCAGCGCGTCGATGAATCTGGTGATGATCGGCGGCGATGGCCGGCCGCGCCAGAAAGGGCTGGGCGACATCTTGCGCGAGTGGATTGCGTTCCGCTTTGCGACCGTCACGCGACGCACTGATTTCCGCCTCAACAAGGTCAACGACCGCATCCATATCCTGGAGGGCCGCGAGACCATCCTGCTCAATATCGACAAGGTGATCCGCATCATCCGCGAATCCGATGAGCCGAAGCCGGCGCTGATGGACGCCTTCAAGCTGTCGGACCGCCAGGCCGAGGACATCCTCGAAATCCGCCTGCGCCAATTGGCGCGCCTCGAAGCCATCAAGATCCAGCAGGAGCTGGCCGGTTTGCGCACCGAGCAAAGCACGCTGATCGACCTGCTCGGCAATCCGGCCGCGATGAAGAAGCTGATCATCAAGGAAATCGAAGCCGACGACAAGAAATTCGGCGACCCGCGCCGCACGCTGATCGAAGCAGCCGAACGCGCCAGCGTCGAGCAGAAAGTGATCGACGAAGCGGTCACGGTGGTGATCTCGCAAAAAGGCTGGGTGCGCGCGCGCACCGGGCATGGCCACGATCCGGCGCAATTCACGTTCAAGGCGGGCGACGATCTGTACGGTACGTTCGAATGCCGCACCCTCGACACGCTGTTGGCGTTCGGCTCGAACGGCCGCATTTATTCGGTGCCGGTAGCCACCCTGCCCGGCGCGCGCGGCGACGGCGCGCCGATCACCTCGCTGGTCGAGCTGGCCAGCGGCAGCAGCATCCTGCATTACTTCGCCGGCGCCGCCGACAGCACCATGCTGCTGGCCTCGAATGCCGGCTACGGCTTCATCGCCAAGGCCGCCGACATGATCGGCCGCATCAAGGCCGGCAAGGCCTTCATCACGCTCGACAACGGTGATCTGCCGCTGCCACCCCGGCTGCTGTCGGCGACCTCCAGCGCAGTGGCCTGCCTGTCCGAAAAAGGCCGGCTGCTGGTGTTTGGCCTGGATGAGCTGAAAACCATGAGCGGCGGGCGCGGCATGATCCTGATGGACCTGGAAGACAAGGAAAAGCTGCTGGCGGCGCAACCGATCAGCCAGCGCGGCGTCGTGGTTGCCGGCATCGGACGCGGCGGCAAGGCGCAGGAAGTCAGTCTCTCGGCAACCGGCCTGACGCCGCATATCGGCAAGCGCGCGCGCAAGGGCAAGGCGCTGGAATCGAAGCTCAAGCCACACACGCTGACGGCGATCAAATAGTGCGGGCGCATTACCGGGCCGCCGTGCTGGCGGCCGTGCTGTGCGTTGGTTGTTCCAGCACCAACCCGTTTTATGACCCACAGGTGGCGCACCGGGCCAGGGACGGCTTCCATAACAATTACCTGAGCGGTCCGATTGGCGGCTCGATCCTGAAGTGGCAATGGGAACGCACCATCGACGGCCTGCCCAAGCCGCCCGCCAACGCCTACCAGTTCCCGGTTGATCAACCCGATCTGGCCTGGCTGGCAAACAATCGCAAAACCACCAGCGCGACCTGGATCGGCCATGCCACCACGCTGATGCAGGTCAATGGCGTGAACCTGCTGACCGATCCGATATTTTCCGAGCGCGCCTCGCCGGTCTCGTTTTTCGGCCCCAAGCGCAAGGTGCCTCTGCCGATGACGCTGGAACAGTTGCCGCACATCGACGTGGTGCTGATCTCGCACAATCACTACGACCATCTGGATCGCGACACCGTGCAGCGTCTCAACCGGCAGCCCGGTGGCGCGCCGCTGTTTCTGGTGCCGCTGGGCCTGAAGGCGTGGATGACCGAGGCCGGCATCAGCAATGTGCGCGAACTGGACTGGTGGCAGCAGACCGCCGTGCCCGGACTCGACATCCATTTCGTGCCGGTGCAGCACTGGTCGGCGCGCAGTCCGTTCGACCGCTTTGACACCCTGTGGGGCGGATGGATGGTGCGCACCGCGCAGTCGGCGCGCAAGCCGTTCTCGTTTTTCTTCGCCGGCGACACCGGCTATTCGCCCGACTTCACCGATATCCACCGCCGCTTTGCCGACATCGATCTGGCGCTGCTGCCGATCGGAGCGTATGAACCGCGCTGGTTCATGCAGAAGCAGCATGTCAATCCGGCCGAAGCGGTGCAGATCCATCGCGACCTGCATGCCCGCCATTCGATCGGGATTCACTGGGGCACGTTTGAACTCACCGATGAACCACTCGATGAGCCACCCAAGGCATTGGCCCGGGCGCTGCAAGCGGTCGACGTGATTGCGACGGAATTTACGGTATTGCGGCATGGGGAGACGGTGCGCTTCTGACGCCTCGTCCGCCCTGCACTTCCCCGCCTCTTAACGCCGATGCGGTGCGATGGCGCAATATTGCTTCACCAACGCTGCATGCCGCGCCGCGCGTTCCCCCACCAGCGGTTTCACAATCCGCAGCGTCGACGCCGGATTCCTGAGCAGCATCGCCTGCGGCCGTACCGGGCGATCGGTCAGTCCGCCACCGCAATTCGGGCAGACGTTCTGCAACACGCCCTGCGCGCAGTCACGACAGAACGTGCATTCGAACGTGCAGATCAGCGCTGACGCCGAATCGGGCGGCAAATCAACGTCACAGTTTTCACAGCAGGGGCGTAGTTCGAGCATGCCATCTCCGTTTCAGATTGAGGCGTCAGTGTAGGTGCGATGCCGGCAGGCCACAAGTCATCCGGCGTGGCAACAATAGCATTGCCGACTCCCTTGGCGTGACCAGCCAGATTCCCTCGTTGTATTTCCGAATCGCCACGCTTGAAGCACAACAATGTTGCTTCAACACCCCGATGTTTTCCCGACACGCCTCCGGATAATAAATTTTACATTTCTGCATTTCTCCAATGAAAAGTCCTATCGTTGAAAGCGCAAATTGTTAAATTTTTCGGAAGTGTGCGCCGCAGGATCGCGCTGGCGTGCGTGCAGTGTCCTTCCGTACCGGATCCGGCTGGCCTCCTGTGGCCGGGTCCTTTATCGGGACATCGTCCCCACGCAACCCAAAGGAAAACAGCTACATCATGAAAAAAATCTCTCTTCACCGTATCGATCCGTTGCGGCTCATTCTGTCGTGCGCCGTGCTGGTCACTGGCAGTGCCGTCATGGCCGCCGAGCGCGTCGTGCTCGACGGCTTTGTACCCAATGCGGCCCTGACCGCCGCGCAGCCGGCTGGCGCAGCGGAGTTGCTCGGATTGAGCCAGCAACAATTGCAGCCGTTGCGGGCACGGACCTATGCCAATGGCAACGTCGTCACGCGCTACCAGCAATTGCACCAGGGCGTGCCGGTGTGGGGCGAAGCGGTGATCGAGACCCGCGCTGCCGGGCAAGCGCTGCCGACGCTGTCGGGCGCGTTGCTGCGCAATCTCGACAATGACTTGCCTGCCACCAGACCGACCTATTCGCCAGCCGAGGCACTGACGCTGGCCAAGACCCAGGCGCGCGTGAACCATGTCACCGAGAATGACCAGTCGACGCTGTACGTGCGCCTGGGCCGCAACAACGTCGCGCAGCTGGTCTACCTGGTCTCGTTCCTGACCCACGACCCGGTCAAGCCCAGCCGTCCGTTCTACCTGATCGATGCCAACAACGGCGTCGTGTTGCAGCACTGGGAGGGCATCCAGCATCTCGATGCCACCGGCCCGGGTGGCAATGCCAAAACCGGCAAATACGAATACGGCAGCAATTTCGGACCGCTGGTGGTGTCGAGCAGCTGCGCCATGAACAACACCAATGTTGCCGCCGTCGACCTGAACGGTGGCACCACCGGCACGACACCCTTCAAGTTCACCTGCGCGAGCAATACGTACAAGGAAATCAACGGTGCCTATTCGCCGATCAACGATGCGTATTATTTCGGCATTGCCGTCTTCAACATGTACCGCGACTACCTCGGCTTGCGACCGATCAGTCAGAAACTGCTGATGAAGGTGCATTACGGCAGCAAGTACGAAAACGCCTTCTGGGATGGCGCGGCGATGAACTTTGGCGACGGCGCGGCGATGTTCTATCCGCTGGTATCGGTCGACGTCTCCGGCCATGAAGTCAGCCATGGTTTTACCGAGCAGAATTCCGGACTGGCCTACACCGGCCAATCCGGCGGCATGAATGAAGCGTTCTCCGACATGGCCGGCGAAGCGGTCGAATACTATGTGCGCGGCGTCAATGACTTCAAGGTCGGGGTCGATATCTTCAAGGGCAACGGCGCCTTGCGTTACATGGCCAATCCCACCCAGGATGGCCGTTCCATCGACCATGCCGCGCAGTACACCAGCGACCTCGACGTGCACTATTCGAGCGGGGTCTACAACAAGGCGTTCTATCTGCTGGCAACCCGTCCGGGCTGGAATACGCGTCGTGCCTTTGAAGTGATGGCCGATGCCAATCACCTGTACTGGACCACCACCTCTACCTTCGACCAGGGCGCC
Source organism: Actimicrobium sp. GrIS 1.19 (assembly GCF_035984655.1). Taxonomy (NCBI): domain Bacteria; kingdom Pseudomonadati; phylum Pseudomonadota; class Betaproteobacteria; order Burkholderiales; family Oxalobacteraceae; genus Actimicrobium; species Actimicrobium sp. GrIS 1.19. The sequence goes on from NZ_JAXCHT010000017.1 coordinate 27,726, forward strand.
TGCGGCGTCGAGTCCGCCGCCGCCAATCGCGGCTATGCGGTGACTGACGTCACCACGGCCTTCGACGCCGTCGGCGTGCGTTGCGCGACCCACCCGAGCGCCGGCAATGCGCTCACCAAAGCCACACCGATGACGGGCATCACGCTGAAAACCAATGGCAGCATCGTCTATCACGTCATGGTTCCGGCGGGCCAAAGCGAGCTCACCTTCAAATTATCCGGCGGCAGCGGCGACGGTGATCTCTGGGCCAAATTCGGCACGGCGCCCACCACCACCGATTACGATGTGCGCGCCGACAGCACCACCAACACGGAAAACATCAAGATCGCCAAACCGAAGGCCGGCACGTATTACCTGATGGTCACGGCGCAGAGGGCCGTCAGGGGGGCGAAGCTGGTGGCGGATTACAGGTAATCGGCGTTGCGCGCAATCGCAGCCGGATTCGCATGGCGTCGACAACGCCGCTGCGAATCCGGACGACACGGTGTTACAGGAAAGGAGACCCTGCGACGTTGTCCGCCGCAGTCTTCAGGGCGCCAGATAGTTGACGCGGCCCCAACCCCGGCGAATGACTTCGCCCAACTGTCCCATCTTGCCTTGCAGTGTGTAAATGCACAGCACGACCGGAAATTTCCCTGTCGCCTGACCGACGAAGATCCTCACGTCCATCGGCACGCCGTCGGCACGGCCAGCAAAGTTCGCCTCAAAACCCTGCAGGTTTCCATACGTCGCCGGGCGTGGCGCAATGCCCCTGCTCTGCCCTGCGTTCAGGCCGAAATTCTGGCTGGCGCGCCGAATCGCCGAGGTCGCCACGCCGGGCAGCATCGGCGGGGTAACCGACAGCTTCGGCCAACTGGCGTAGGTCATCACCGTCGGAGGATGGTAGGTCGCGGGACTTTGCGCAACGAAGCTCGGGTGGCCGTTGGGATTGCTCAACGCGGCCTCCCAGGCAGGCTGGTTTTCCACCCATACCTGCAAGCCCAGCTCAGGCACCTTGTGAATCTGCATCTCGCGCAAGGCCCGATCGGGATTGACTGCCTCGACCGCCAGCGCGGCAGTGTTCACACCAACCAGCATCAACGCGGCCAGCACGGCACGCATCACACACCACCTCCACGCACCACCGCCGCGCCCATGCCCAGCAACGTCATCAGCACCACCGCCAGCACGCTGTACCAGCGCCCGCTGCGCGCGAACGCGACACGCCAATTCAATCGGCTGGTCAGCCACAGCAGCAGCCAGACCAGCGCGTAGCTGACGAGGGCGCGGCCTAGCAGGTTTCCGAGGATGAAGCTCAGGGTCATGACAAATCCTTTTCTTAAAAGCCTTCAGAACATGGCGATTTCTTTATTTAAACGCACGCGGAACATGTAATAGCTGCGACGCCGGATCCCATTGAACGGGTTTTTCTTTTTCGTCGTCCCAGGGCATTCCCTTGTCGAGCCACTTTTTTCGAAAATTTAGAACTGCGATGCGAGTGGCATCTTGATACCCGTGCTCCACGCCACAACACGGGCAAAATTCAAATAGCGGAGTATTGCCATCTTCACCCCACGGGGGGGCATCAGCTTTATATCCACATATGCGGCAGTATATTTTTTCATTTCTGAGCATTGAAATAATCCAAGTTCGTTGGGTATCCATGTACTGCCGGATCAGGTTTATAAAAAGTTCGAGGAGCGCCAGATTTATCCATGATGGCGAATGCGTCCGTTGCTGGATCGAATCTCAATATATCTCCATTAGCGCGCGTTTTCGATAATGTTCCTGGGGGTGGATTTTGCAAAAATTCTTGCGCCTTCAATATGTAGTCCGTAGGGGTTTTTGCACCGAAATCAGCACCATGGTCTTTGAAATGGCGTTCCGCATTTTGTACCGAAGACTGCGATTTTGTTGAGGTCCAAAGTGGTGTTCGGTTTGTCAGGATGTCGCACTTGGCGTTATGCGCCCAAACCCCACCAACCCCGACAAAGTAATTCTCGGTACTGGCAACACTAAAGTTGTACACCCGCAGCGGCTGCGCCACCGCCGTATTGCGCAATACCAGTGCATCACCGCGCAAGCCGGCGATTACGTCATCGTCGGTGACGTCCTTCGCCAGCGTCCAGCCCTTGCCCTGCACCCATAGCGGATGTTCGTCGGTGAGTTTAAACGTGTCGAATTCGGTTTGCAGCTCGCGGTAGCTGGGCGCGATGCGACCGAAGGTTTGGGTTACCGGCTGGGCCTTGTCGGCGTAGCTGCGCTCGTGGCGCGACAGTACCTGGTCACCCGTTGTGATCTGCTCGATGGGTACCGCGCCCTGCGGTGTTTGTACCGGCGTGCCGGCGGCAAAACTGGAACAGCCCAGGTCCAGCTTGGTCGCCTTGACCGCCTCGGCCAGCTTGCCGCCGTATTTGGTTAGACGTGTCGCCAGCCTGAGCATGGTGGCGGGGCTGACATAGGTGCCGATCACCTTGCCGAGATCGTAGGGACCGCACTGGGTGGCCTTGGTGATCGCGTCGATGGCTTCCTGGCCCAGCAGTTCGCCCAGCTTTTGCAGCGTGCCTTTGGGGTCGTTGTAGAACGCCTTGCCGAGGTCGATCAGGCCGGCCACCACCTCGTCCAGGTTGGTGACGAGATCGAACAGGTCGGCCACCTGACTCTTCAATCCGGCCAGCAATCCCTTGACGAATTTATAGCCGTACACGAGTCCATCTTTGACCTGGCTCCACGCGCTGCCCCAGAAGCCGGCGTCGGCGTCGCTGGCACCCTTGTTGTCGCCACTGGCCGGGTTTTTCTCGCAGACGTCTTCGATGAAGCGGCAATGATTCGCCTCGGCCCACGCCTGCTTGGCGGCCTTGGTGGCAAAGCACACCGGCGGCGGGTTGCAGATTTCCCAGACCACGCCGGACTGCTGGGCCCACGCCGAGAGACTTTGCGTGAGGGTCATCAGAATCAGCATGACGATCAATACGGCACGCTGCGCGTCCGTGCGGCGCAGAAAAGTCACAGGCATGGTGGCTCCGGCGCTGGATCGGTGGAAGGGGGCAGCTCGGGCCCGGATTCGGGCAGGTCAGTGCAGAACGCATCGCCACAGTCTGGCGGCGGCTTGCCGGGCAGCGGCGGCACGCCGGGATCAACCGGCTTGCCGCCGTTGCCCATGCCCGGCGATGACACGGTCGGTCCTTCGATGGCGTTGGATTGCATCTGCATCACCACGTGCGTGACCACCGGGATGCGCCCGCCCTGCAGCAAGGCGGTGTTAAACGCATCCTTGCCGTCGTCCATCCAGCTCAGCACCTTGCGGTACAGCGTGCCCATCATCGGCACCTGCGGCGCATAGCCCATCGTGATGCGCAGCTTGAGCAGGTTGGCGTCCTGAATGTTCTGGCCCGAACTGGTGCGGATGTCGGCGGCCGACTTGAAGGCCTGGCCACCGTTCGGAATCACGCGCTTGCCCTTGCCTTCGCTGTTCTGCAGCGCGCTGTCGTTGAAGTCGGCATAGCTCTCTGCGGTCGGGTTGAGGATCTCGACGCGGGAATGGTTCTGCACGTCGGTCAGCGCTTTTTGAAACGACGATTCCAGCTTGGCGGTGTCGGTGCCGCCGCCGTAACTCGGGATCAGCGCCTGGGCATAGGCACGCTGGATCTTGTCAATGTCGGCGTTGCCGGTGCTGCCGGCGCGCGCGGCCATGAAGCTGGCGTGGTTGAGCTGGTTCTTGTTGAAGAAAAGCAGGCCGTATTGCAGCGAGGCCAGGCCCATCAGCGTGATGACCGGCCCGACCACGGCGAACTCGACCATGGCCGAGCCGCGGTGTGGGCGAAACAATTTACGGGCGTAATCGGGAGTTGGTCCTGGTGTGCGTGACATTGCCGGTCGCGTCGCACCGGCAGAGGCGGTCCTGCCGAACGATCAATTACAAAAAGGAGTCGCTATTTTGTAATCGATAGTCATGTCGCCGCGAATCAAGGTCACGCCGATGCAATATCAAGCACGTATCGCCGCGAAAATCAGGCAAGTTGTTGTGCCACGCCCACGCGCTCACCCACCCAGCGCAACCCGCGCCGCAGCCAGATCCCACGCCGCCTGGCCGACCGTTTTCAGCACCGGCGTGAGCGCGGCGTCGCGGTATTCGCCCGGCAGCACCGAGGCCAGCGGTCGCACTGCGGCCCAATCGATCTGCGCCTGCAGCAGGTCGCCGGCTTCATGCCGGGCGCCGGCGAGGTCGTCGACAATAATCTGACGTGCCTGCAGCAGCGCGGGCGGCAATTCGGCCATGTCGGGCTTGAAGGCGCCGACGCCGATGGCCAGGGTGTGGGGCGGCAGGTGTGCCGGTACGACCGGCGCGCGCGCGCTGGTCAGGGCGATGATCACGTCGGTGGCGGGTAATTGCATGTGCAGCGTGTCGCTGGCCAACGCGACGACGGCGATGTGCCGGTGGCGTTGGCGCAGCGCCGTACAGAAGGCCTCGGCGCTGGCCAGTTGGCGCGCCGCGATCTGGAAGTGGCGCACGTCGAAGTACTCGACCAGCGCATCCACATGGGCGACCGCCTGCGCGCCGGTGCCGATGATGAGTACCGTCGCGGGTGTGCGCGGCAGCAGGCGGTCAATCCCGAGCAGGCTGACTGCGGCGGTGCGCCGGGCCGTGACGGTGGGACCATCCAGCAGTGCCAGGCGACGTCCGCTGGCGGTGTCGAACACGATCACCTCGCCCTGAATCGCAGGCAAGCCGCGCATCGGATTATCGGGATGCACGGTGATGAGTTTGGTAACGCTGATGTCGGGCGCGGTCGCCGGCATGCATAGCAGCACGTCGCGCCCGCCAATGCCGACGACCTGGCGCTCCGGTGCGTGAATGCGGTTGGTTGCCAATTCGCCAGCGGCGACCGCGATGGCGGGCACCAGTCTGGCGTAAGGCAATGCGTGTGCGGTTTGCGCAGCGTCGAAGCGTTTCATGTCGGCCGATCAGGACGCCGGCCGACGCCGCTCACAGCTTGGCCGCGATCAGTTTGCCGAGCTTGGCAACGCCTTCGCGAATGCGCTCGGGCGTGACGGTGACGAAACTCAGGCGCAGCGTGTTGTGCTGCGGGTCGTTGGCGTAAAACGGTGCGCCGGGCACGAACGCCACGTTCTGCGCGATGGCTTCGTCAAGCAGCGCCATGCTGTCGATGTGCTGCGGCAACGTGACCCAGATGAACATGCCGCCTTCCGGTTTGGTCCAGCTTACTTCCGCCGGGAAGAATTCCGTCAGGGCCGCCAGCATCGCCGCACAGCGGTCGGCATACAGCGCGCGAATGATGGGAATGTGTTCGGCCAGGAAGCCGTCCTTGATGACTTCGTGCACCACCATCTGGGTCAGCTGCGCGGTATGCAGATCGGTGGCCTGCTTGGCCTGCTCCAGCTTGCGCACCAGCGGTTGCGGTGCAACCACGTAACCGAGCCGGATGCCGGGCGTCAGCACTTTCGAGAACGATCCCATGTAGATCACGCCGTTCGGATTCATGGTCAGCATTTTTGGCAGCGGCGCGCCGTTGTAGCTGAGCGAACCATACGGATCGTCTTCGATCAGCGGCAGGCCAAGCCGGGCGCAGGTGTCGACCAGCGCGACGCGGCGTTCGAGCGACAGCGTCCGGCCGGTCGGATTCTGGAAATTCGGCAAGGCGTACAGCAACCGTGCGCCCGCGCCGACGCTGCCGACCGCTTCCGGCAGCAGACCGGAATCGTCGGTGGGGATCGACACGAACTCCGGGCCGTACACCGAGAATGCCTGCAAGGCGCCGAGATAACTTGGCGTCTCAACCAGCACCTTGCTGCCCTCGTCGATCAAGACCTTGCCCAGCAAATCCAGCCCCTGCTGCGAGCCCGACACCATCAACACCTGTTCCGGCGAAATCGTCGCGCCATCGATCGACAGCGAATTGGCAACCCATTCGCGCAATGGCAGATAGCCATCGGTCGGACCGTACTGCAGCGCCACCTTGCCATTGTTCGACAGCACCGTGTCGAACGCCGCTTTCATGCGTTCCACCGGGAAGGTGGCTGGCGACGGCAGGCCGCCAGCGAACGAAATGATTTCGGGACGCATCGTGATCTTCAGGATTTCGCGGATCACGGAGCTTTGCAGCTTCTGGGCGCGCTCGGCAAAATGCCACTGGATCGGGTTCGGGTTTTCGATTTTCATGCTGTTCTCGCAAGGTGAGGTCGGGCGGGCTTGTGGCTGCCGTCAGGGAAGAAACGGCATTGGATAAATGCCGTTTCCGGTGATGCATTTTAGTGGATCAATCCGGCTCAGGCGATTTCGGCGATCATTTCGATTTCGACGCAGCCACCCAGCGGAATCTGCGCGACGCCGAAGGCTGAACGGGCATGCTTGCCCATATCGCCGAACAACTCGCCGATCAACTCGGAGGCGCCGTTGGTGACCAGATGCTGTTCCGTGAAGTCGCCGGTGGAATTGACCAGGCTCATCAATTTGACAATGCGCTTGACCCGGGTCAGGTCGCCGCCGCAGGCTGCCTGCAACGTTGCGATCAGATCGATGGCGACCGAACGGGCCGCCAGCTTGCCTTCTTCGGTGGTGATGTTCTTGCCGAACTGACCGACCCAGATGGCGCCGTCTTTCTTGGCGATATGGCCGGACAGGAACACCGTGTTGCCGGCCTGGGCGTACATCACGTAAGCAGCGGCGGGTGTCGCCACGGCGGGCAATTCGATATTCAGTTCTTTGAGTTTGGCGTAGACCGACATGGGAAGCTCCAAAATAAGGGAAAAAGTTCAGGCCGCGATTATCTCACTGTCTGTCACTGCACCGACCGGCGATGCCGATCTTTCATAACCAGATCGCCGCCGCCGAATACAGCGTCAACACCACCATCACGATGCAGAACAGGCGCTGCCATTTCGGCTGCGTCAAATAGTGGCGCAAGGCCGAGCCACCGGCCAGCCAGACGCTGACGCAGGGCAGATTGATGGCGCAAAACACCAGGCAGAACAATCCGATGGCCAGCGCCACCGGCTGCACCGTCGGCAGGAAGGCCGCGACACCGGTCACGGCCATTACCCACGCCTTCGGATTGGCGGCCTGAAACAGGGCTGCCGCAAAAAACGTCATGGGTCGCTGATCAGTCACGACGCTCTGCTTGAAAGCGATGCGGCGCAATTGCCAGGCCAGATAGATCAGGTAGCCGGAGCCGGCGATCTTCATGCCGAGGTGCAGCGCCGGCACGGCCAGGATCAGCGCACCGACACCCAGTGCGCACACCAGCAGCATCACGCCAAAGCCGAACGTAATGCCGAGCAAATGCGGCACCGAGCGACGGAATCCGAAGCGGATGCCCGACGAGGTCAGCATGATGTTGTTCGGCCCCGGAGTAATCGACGAGACGAACGCAAACATGGCCAGCGGGATCAATGGTTCCATTCAGGTGCTTCCTCCTGCGACCAGTATCGCAGCAAACTGGTCATGGTCAACATTGCCGCCGCACAGGGGCAAACCGATTTTCTGTCCGGCGATGCGTGTTCGCAATTGCAGCGCCGCCGCCAGCGCCGCCGCGCCGGCTCCTTCGGCGACGTTGTGCGTGGCGACGAAGTACAGCCGCATTGCCGCTGCGACTTCCGTATCGGTGACCGCGACCACCTCGTCCACATGCGCGAAAATGATCTCCAGCGAGGCATCGTCGGGCACGCGGCAGGCCATGCCATCGGCGACCCTGGTGCTCACCGGCGACTCGCATTTGCGCTTTTGTTCGAAGGACAATTTATAGGCCAGCGCATGGGCCGAGACGACGCCGATGATGCGGGTCGACAAACCCAGCGCGTTGCGCGCCGCGACCGCAGCGCAGATGCCCGAGCCCTGCCCGATCGGTACGAACAGCGTCTGCAGGTCAGGCTGCGCGCGCAGCAGCTCGGTCCAGTAACTGGCCACGCCGCTGACCAGATCGCGATGGAACGACGGGATCATGTGCAGCCCGCGCTCGTCGGCCAGGCGCATGGCGTGTTCACGACTTTCCTGAAATTCCTGGCCGTGTTCGATCAGCGTGACGCCAAAGGCGCGCATCGCCGCATTTTGTTCGCGGCTGTTCCCGTGCGGGACCACGATGGTGGCCTGCATGCCGTGTCGACGGCTGGCAAACCCGATCGACTGTCCATGATTGCCGCGTGTCGAGGTAATCACGCCGCGCACCTCGGGCAGTCGCCGTGTCAGCCCATCGAAATACACCAGTCCGCCGCGCACCTTGAAGGCCCCGGTGGGCGTGTGATTTTCATGCTTGATCCACACTTCGGCGCCGAGCGCGGCATTGACTTGCGGCCAGGAATATTGGGGCGTGGGCGGCATGGCGCGATAAACGACGGCGGCTGCGGCGTTGAGTTCGGTGAGTGTGGGCAGGGACATGGAATCTCTTTCAAAGAAGCTCTATCCTAATCGACACGACCAATACAGTACCAGTACAATTCATCACTCATTCCATTCTACTGTCACGGTGCCATGACCAATACAGCCACTTCCCGGCAACCTGCCGGCGCCGCGCTTGCGCTGGTGTCACCCACCCTGTATTCCCGCGACAGCGGAACCTCGCTGGTGGAACAGATCGTGCAGTCGGTCGCCACCCGCATCGACGACAAGCTGCTGCGCACCGGCGCGCGCATGCCATCGATTCGCCAGTTCGCCGACTTGCACAAGGTGTCGCGCTTTACGGTGGTGGAAGCCTACGACCGGCTGGTCGCGAACGGCTTTCTGGAATCGCGCCGCGGGTCCGGCTTCTATGTGCGCGAGCGCAGCGCCATCAACAGCGCCGGCATGGCTACGCCGGCACGCAGCGCGACACCGGCGAAGCTGGATGTGGTCTGGCTGGTGCGTAATATGTTTCGCCAGCTGCCGCCCCAAAAAATGCCTGGCAGCGGGCTGCTGCCGAATGACTGGCTCGATGGCGACATGATCGCCGCGGCACTGCGCGCGGTCAGCCGCGGCAGCCAGAATCTGCTGCTGCAGTACGGCACGCCGCAAGGCTTCTTGCCGCTGCGCCAGCAACTGCAACTGAAGCTGGCGGCACTCGACATCGCCGCCACCCCGGACCAGATCGTCACCACCTCGGGCGTGACCCAGGCCCTCGATCTGGTGGCGCGTCATTTTCTGCAGCCGGGCGACACGGTGTTCGTCGACGATCCGGCCTGGTTCCTGATGTTCGGCGCGTTCGCGCTGATGGGCGCAAAGGTGATCGGCATCCCGCGGCTGGCCGATGGCCCCGACATCGCCCGCCTGGCCGAACTGGCGGCGCTGCACAAACCGCGCCTGTATGTGATCAACTCGGTACTGCACAATCCGACCTCGACTTCCCTGACGGCGGCCAAGGCGTTTCAGATCTTGCGGCTGGCCGAACAACATGATTTCATCATCGTCGAGGACGACATCTATTGCGACATGCATCCCGGCAGCGCCAACCGGATCGCCGCGCTCGACCAGCTGCAACGGGTGATTTACCTGGGCGGCTTTTCGAAGACGCTGGCGGCCAATCTGCGCGTCGGTTTTATCGCCACCTCGCCCGAGCTGGCGATCCATCTGTCCGACCGCAAGATGCTGTCGACCCTGACCACCACCGAAATCGGCGAACGCATGGTGTACAAGATTCTCGCCGAAGGCCATTACCGCAAGCATGTCGACCGGCTGCGCGGCAAACTCGATGCGGTGCGTGAGCGCACCACGCGCCAACTGGAGCGCATTGGCATGCGCGTCGACATCGCCGGCGGCGCCGGCATGTTCGTGTGGGCCGATGCCGGTTGCGATACCAACCGGCTGACCGAAGCGGCCATGCACGAAGGCTACCTGCTGGCGCCCGGCTGCCTGTTCTCGCCGCGCCAACTGCCGTCGCAACGCATGCGCATCAACGTCGCAACAATGAATGACCCGGGCATCTGGCGCTTCCTGGAACGCACGATCCCGGCCATGGAAACCGTCACAAGAGGGAAAGAAAAATGACCATCAACCCACTGCCTTTTCGGGCCACCACGGCACAGGCGTGCGACTGGCTGGCGCAGCAATCCGGCACCGCATGGAACCTGGCGCGCCTGATCGAGTGCGGCGTGACGCCTTACGTCTGGCTCGACTACGACGCCGCGTATCCGGAGCTGTTCGGCGACGCCAACGGCGGCTATCCGGCGCCCATCTTCCTGGAAAGCGATACGGCGTGGCTCGCCGCCGGCGGCGATGAGGTGCGCATCACCATCACCAAGGACGTGCACAAGATCGTCACCCAACTCAAGCCGCCCGGCTTTCGGCGCGAACTGGCGGCATTGCGTTTCCTGAAGAAGGATCTGGAGCGGCTGGCGCGCCAGCTTGAACGCGACGCCAATCCGGCGCACGTGATCATCGCGCCGGCGCAGGAATCCGGCGCCGGCATCCACCGTGATCAGGTGCTGGCGGCCTTCGCCGGGCTGGTCAGGATCGACCTGGCGCAGGCCCTCGCCGCTGGCGGCGGCATCTTCGGCGACGATGGCGCGCGCGTCAAGGCCAGTACCCGCAAAGGCAAGAACAACATCGTGTGGAACCCGGTCACGCTGGCGCTCGGATTGAATGACGTGCATCGGGTACCGCTGTCGCACCTGAAGCGCGCTTTTCAAACGCATGATTTCTTGCACGAGTGGGCTGGGGAATGGGATCAGAGCCTGGCGCTGCTGGGCAATTGACGATATCGATTGGCCCGCCCCGCGGCGCCACCCGGGCAGCATAACGACACCACTTCACATGCCCTGCGCGCGTGGCGGGACGCATCGCAACGCGGATGGCGACCCACGGTCATTTCGGTCCGGTTCTGCGTTGATCACTGCCGTCGATGCATCCTTCCAACGACGCGTTTCAGTCGGCAACTATACTTTTTCCACAAAAATATTCAGGAAGTTGTGTTTCTTATTGGAATCATGTAGCTTGGTTGAGTCGCAAGAAGAGCGCACGGTGACGCGTCCGATGCCCATCCGGAGCAGCCATCGATACCTCGGAGCCTGACGCAAGCGAGCGCCCGCGCGACATGGCCACGCAGCGACGAACCAGCCGATAACAAGCCACTTTCAGTACATCCACGGGACGGAATCATGAATGCTATTAACGACGCATTGCGCACGAATCGCGAGCGGGCAAATCGATTGATGCTGTTTATTATCTGGGCACTGTTCATTGGGAGCCTGGCGTTATCCGGACTGCATGACACGATGACCTGGGCGCTCCTGATCGGACTGCCGACCGCACTGATTCCTACCGTCCTGATCTTTACCGCCGGTGGCGAGCGATTCACCGGTTACGTTGTGGCAACGGCGCTCATGATCTTGACGGCGTTGCATATTCACCAGACCGCCGGCATGCCCGAGCTGCATTTCGGCATTTTTGTCCTGCTGGCAATGCTGTTGTGCTACCGGGACTGGTCGGTCATGGTTGTCGCGGCTGCAGTGATCGCGGTGCATCACCTCGGCTTCAATTATCTGCAAGAGCTTGGCTTCGGCGTGCTCTGCCTGACCAAGCCGAGCTTCGGCATTGTGTTGATCCACGCAGGGTATGTCGTCGCCGAAACCGCGGTGTTGTCGTACCTCGCCATCCTGCTCCATGCGGATCTAAGTCAGGCGGCAGAATTGAATGCCACCGCGGCTGCGCTTGCCGGCGACGAAAGCGGGACCGTCAATCTCACCAAGGCAAGCCGCAGCGCCACCAGTACCGCCGCCATCTCGCTCGAAGCAGCCATCGGTGTCCTGTCGAACGCCATGTCGAGCGTGCGGGGTGTGATCGCGACGGTTGCCACGGCGTCGAGCGAAATCGCGGCCGGCAACCTGGAACTCTCCAGCCGTACCGAGCAGCAGGCGGCGGCGCTGGAGGAAACCGCCTCGTCGATGGAAGAAATGACGGCGACGGTGAAACAGAATGCCGACAATGCACGACAGGCCAACCACCTGATCGTTTCTGCGTCTGGCGTTGCGGTCAAGGGCGGCGCGGTAGTCGCAAAAGTGGTCGAGACCATGGAATCGATCAATCAATCTTCCCGCAAGATTGTCGACATCATTGGCGTCATTGACGGCATTGCGTTCCAGACCAATATCCTGGCCTTGAATGCCGCGGTCGAAGCAGCGCGCGCCGGCGAGCAGGGCCGTGGCTTTGCCGTGGTGGCATCGGAGGTGCGCAACCTGGCGCAACGCTCGGCCGCCGCCGCCAAGGACATCAAGGCGCTGATCGGCGATTCCGTCGAAAAAGTCGACGCCGGCAGCAAGCTCGTCGGCGAGGCCGGCACCACCATGGCAGAGATCGTCGACAGCATCCAGCATGTCACCACCATCATGGCCGAGATCACCTCGGCCTCGCAGGAACAGAGCGCGGGCATCGAACAGATCAACCAGGCAATCGGCCAGATGGACCAGGTGACCCAACAGAATGCGGCGCTGGTTGAGGAAGCCGCCGCCGCAGCAGCGGCAATGCAGGTCGATGCGTCGAACCTGACGCAGGTGTTGAGTGTATTCACGCTCGATGACATGCCTGCGGCCAGTGGTGCGGCGTCGCCGGCAACCCGGTCCGTGGCCAGAATTGCGCCGCCGTCCCGTGCAGTGGCGGTAGCGACGACACGCAAAAAAGTGCCGCCCGCCGCCAGCACAGCACGCTTGACTGCGGCAGCGTCAGGCGCACAAGCGGGCGACGACTGGGAGCAGTTCTAGCGCGTCACGGCCAACAATGCATCAAGCGCAACGCGATGCGGCACCGGCAGGTTGGTGTTCCCGCGCCTGGAAAACGCGGGTTGTAAAAAATCGAGAACATGCAGCGGCCGAGGCCGCTCAAGCTGCGCCGAAGTGGCGCCTTGTGCCAGCGCGCGGAGGCACATGGCATCTGCTCTGTCGGTCGGCCCGAAGTGCAGGAGTCGCAGCGATTGTCGGCTGCGCCCCGCTGGGCGTGCGCAGCACGATACTCGAGCCATGAACGCACCATGAATGTTTGCAGCCGGACTGCAACGTTTTTGCGTAAATTCCCCTGATACGGCCACGCGCCCCGTCTGGCGGTGCTTTCCACTGCGCCACGCTGGCGCGGCATGGCGATGAATTTCTTGTTATTCAAACAATTGGTGAACCATCTACTTGGGGTCAGGTCGGTTAACGGGTACCTGCTTACCCGTTTTCCCCTGCAGGGGCGCTCACTCAAGCCCGATGTTCCCGGTTTGCCTTGTTCCAATCCCGCCGTGCCGCCCGATTGCCGAACAATTCAGTCCCTCTCTGCGACCCCACCCACCGAGGAGCCCACTTGAAAATTGCCTATTTGATTGCTGCCCATGAAAACCCGACCCATCTCGGCCGCCTTATCGCCGCGTTGTCCTCCGGTTCTGCCAGTTTTTTCATCCATATCGACAAGAAATCCGATACCCAGGCCTTTGCCTCGCTGAAAACGGAGCGCGTCCACTTCATCGAAGACCGGGTCTCGGTATTCTGGGGTGACTATTCCCAGGTCGAGGCGTCACTTGGGCTGCTGACGGCAGCGATGGGCGACGCCGAGCAATTCGACCGTTTCGTGTTGTTGAGTGGTGTGGACTATCCGCTGCGGTCGCGCGCGTACATCGAGCGATTCTTCAGCAACGCACCGGCTGCAGAGTTCATCAATCTGATCGCCATGCCGGCGGATGCGGCGGGCAAGCCGCTGTCGCGGCTGTACACGTACCGGCTGCGTTCCAGCGCGTCGCCAATTCTCCGGGCTTGCCGCAAGGCGCTGATGATGACCGGCATTGCGCCATGGCGGCGCGACTATGTGCCGGCGTTTCGGCGACACTTGCCGTACGCAGGCTCAAGCTGGTGGGCGCTGTCGCGCGCTGCCAGCGCGCACATTCTTCGCTTCGCCGCGCGTGAAACAACGCTGGTTAACTTTTTCAAGAACACCGTTTGCCCGGACGAGTCGTTTTTCCAGACCATCCTCGGCAACTCGCGCTTCATGCCAAGGATCACGCGTAACCTGACGTATGCCGACTGGAGCAGCGGCGAGGCCAGTCCGAGTGATATTGCCGAGCACCATCTGGCAATGTTTCAGACGACGGCATGGCGCAAGAACGACAGCCAGCACGGCAAGGGTGAAATACTGTTTGCCCGCAAGTTCAATGATCAATCCGGCGCGCTGATCGACAAGCTCGATCGCCAGATTGCCGCGAATGAACAAACCCATCCGCTGGCGGCAGGCATCAGCTGATGCAGCGCAACAATCCGATGTCCGACGTTTCGCAGCGCAGGTTAGTGCATGCCGGTCATCATGTTCAGACGCGGCGTGCCTTCCTGCCGATCGAGGTCGCGCATGCGGCTTTCGAGGTCGGCCATGGTGGTCGACTGCGACAGATAGGCTTCCTGTTGGGCCCGTTCGGCCGCTTCCAGACTGCCCACCAGGGCGTTGAAGGCGTGGTTCACACCCGTGATGCACTTGTCGATGAACGACACGGCCAGCACCGGTTGTGCGACGGACATCGCCGAGGCCGAAGCGGATTTATGGGAAGCAAAGGGAATTAATGAAAGCATGTGAATCTCCTGAAAGGCGCGCAGTGTGCTGCATCGCAACATCGCCATGATAGGCAAAGAATTGCCCCAGAGCTACTTTCAATTCATGATAGGAGTTATGCGCGCGATGAATACCGCGCCGGCCCGGAGCGCTGCCCGGCAGCCGATGGATCGACGTGGAGTCCGGCAGTGCATGCCTTCGGTGATAACGGTTTGACAATGGATACGGTGTTGCTTTCGGCGGCCATTGAAGGCGCCTGGATGGCAGCAGAAAATGCCCGGCTGAGCGCATTGGAATGCATCAGCCGGGCATTTTCAGGTCCGGGCACGAGCGGGTAGCCGTGCCGGCAGTGGATTACAGCTCGGACGCCCTCTTGTTGGCGATCGACTTCCAGTTGGTGTTCGCATCGGCAATACGGCCCGGGACATTCTTGAGCCAGATGGCGCGCACTTTGGAATCCAGATTCAAATACAGCTTGCCGTCGACAATATCGAATTGCTCCGGATCGGCGACAAATTTCTTGCTGACCGACACGCCGTAGGCGCAATAGCCGCCGTAGTGCGGCAGGAATTTCGCCGGGCTGGCCTGAAATGCCTTTTTGTTGTCGTCGGTTGCAAACACGTAGGTCACGCCGTCGACTTCCGCGACATGATTGCCATTGCCGCGTTGCGGTTTTTCCTGGGTGAAGTACGTCGTCAGGTCATAGCCGCCAGCGCCGATGATGTTGTCGGTCGCAGGGTTGGCAAAGACCGGTGTTGCTGCGGCAAAGGTCAGGAAGGCAGTGATGGCGAACAGTGTTTTCTTGATGATGGTCATGACAGGTCTCCGAAATGGGAAAAGGGCAAGTGGATCAGGCAGCCAGTGCCAGATCGACGACAGGAAAGTCGATCACGGTGCGCGCGACATTGTTGGTGTAATTGGTCAAGGTCGTCGCGACGACGTTGGCGATGATTTCCAGCAGATCCGATTCCGACAGGCCGGCAGCCTTGAACTGGTCCAGACTGGCAGCATCGACGTGACCGCGTTGTGCCACCAGCGCGGCGGCGAATGCGGCAATGGCGTTGCCGCGGGCATCGCTACCTTTGCCGGAACGGGCGCCGGTAATTTGCTCAGGATTGAGGCCGGCATTTTTTCCCAACAGCGTGTGTGCGCTCACGCAGTAGTGGCAGCCGTTGCCTTGCGAGGTGGCCAGCGCAATGATTTCGCGCTCGCCGGCTGACAGTTTGCCTTTGGCAATGGTGTCGTTCTGCGACAGCAGACTGTTCAGGGCAACTGGCGATTTGGCCAGCGTCGCAAACAGGTTCGGGATCATGCCGATTTTTGCCTTGACGGCGTTGAGGGTCGCGGCAGTGGCGGCATCGGCTTCGGTCAGGCTAAGCGGGGCAATATAGGTCATGGCAGTTTCCTTGTGGGTGAATCGTTCAAGTTGAGCGACAGGAGTGAGAATAAGGGATTGATCCGCATCTTTGTTAAGCAAAAATCCTGATTTACATGCGAATCGTCCAAATCACTGCCAATCGTCATCCCAACCTACCCGCCCCCGCAGTAGCGATGCACATGTCAGTCGCGCTGCAGAATTTGTTGCACACGTTCCTTCAACGTTGGCAGGACATCGTCGGCAAACCAGTCGTTTTTCTTGAGCCAGATATTGTTGCGCGGACTGGGATGCGGCAGCGGCAGCATCGCCGGCCAGTGCGTGCGCCACGCCTGCACGTTCGCCGTCAGCGTGGTCTGGTTCAGTTCCCCCAAGTGCCAGACCTGTGCGTATTGCCCGATCAGCAGGATCAATTCGATCTTTGGCATCTGCGCCAGCACCTGCTCGCGCCACGCCGGTGCGCACTCGGTGCGCGGTGCAAGATCGCCGGACTTGCCAGTCCCGGGGTAGCAAAATCCCATCGGTAAAATGGCAATACGGGTGGCATCGTAAAAGGTCTCGCGGTCGATTCCCATCCACTCGCGCAGACGTTCGCCGCTGGCATCGTCGAAGGGAATGCCGCTTTGATGCACCTTGCTGCCGGGCGCCTGGCCGGCCATCAGAATCCGGGCCGCGGGATGGACTTGCAACACTGGCCGCACGCCATGCGGCAGATGGGCTGCACAGAGCGTGCAGGCACGCACTTTTTCCAGCAACGCGTCGACGCTCAAATCGCCTGTATTCAT
This sequence comes from Actimicrobium sp. GrIS 1.19, assembly GCF_035984655.1. Taxonomy (NCBI): domain Bacteria; kingdom Pseudomonadati; phylum Pseudomonadota; class Betaproteobacteria; order Burkholderiales; family Oxalobacteraceae; genus Actimicrobium; species Actimicrobium sp. GrIS 1.19. Next base: position 44,353 of record NZ_JAXCHT010000017.1, read on the forward strand.
TTTTTCTCCCGACATCCATCAAGCTCGCTTGCGTCACGCAGCGCGGCGCAAGCCCACGTGCGGTATGGTGGCATCATTTTGATCATGAATAATCTAAATTTAGATGCGAATCGTCCAAATGACTCCTGATCCCCTTGCCCCGCTTCTCACCCATTTCAAAGCCCATGCACGGCTTTTTTTCTCGGGAAATCTATGCGACGACGTCACGTTCAGCGATGACCAGGGCACCGGCTTCCTGCATCTGCTGCGTGCCGGCAGCGTCAGCTTGCAGGATGCGACGGGCTATGCGACCACGCTGACCGAGCCCACCCTGCTTTTTTATTCACGCCCGCTGCAGCACCGGTTTCTTCCCGCCGCAAACGACGGCGCCGATCTGGTGTGCGCCTCCATGCGTTTTGACCATGCGGCTTTCAATCCTATTTCGCTCGCATTGCCGGCCCGGTTTCAATGTCCGCTCAGTAGTTTGCAGGGCGCCGATGCGTTACTTGGCATTCTGTTCGGCGAGGCCTTCGCCGAAAAACCAGGCCGCCAGGATGTGCTCGACCGCCTGTTTGAAGTCTTGCTGATTGATGTACTGCGGGTCGCCCTGGCGCAGCAGGATGCCGAGCCAGGCATGTTTCGCAGCCTCGTTCATCCACAATTAAGCAAGGCGCTCACGGCAATGCATGCGGAGCCAGCGCGGGAATGGTCGCTGGATGCATTGGCAGAACTGGCTGGCATGTCGCGCAGCAGTTTTGCCGGCACGTTCAAAAGTGCGGTGGGCTATTCCCCGGGCAATTACCTCACACGCTGGCGCATGACGCTGGCGCAGGCACTGATCCGCGACGGCGTTTCGCTGAAACTGGTTGCCGAGCGGGTCGGGTATTCCAGTCAGGCCGGTTTTCTGCGGGCCTTCAAGATTGTTGTCGGTGCGTCGCCAACCGCATGGCGCATGCGCGATGTTGAAACGATTGATGGCGTTGCCAAAAGCGACTCTCGCAACGCCTGAAATGGCAGCTGGCTGGCTCCGGGCCAGCCATACCGCTTTCGCCAATCGCTGTATGATCGCCCTCTTAATTTCAGCACGACATCGTTGCGCTGGCCGCGATGTCATTGGCAGTGGACCTGCGCATGATCCAATTCCATTTTCATCCTTCACCGAATCCCATGAAGGTTGCCCTGTTTCTTGAGGGGGGCCGATTTCAGTTTCAAGGCCGAGATGGATGACGACGCGCGCAAGCCGCTGTTTCCACAACATGCCCGACTGGCAAAATAAACCATCGGCCGCGGCTCGCGTCGGCTCCGACGCAAGCCCGGTCCGTTGGATCAACAAAGGAACATGATGCAAAGAATCGCTTTGGTCGTTGGTGCAAGCGGCATTGCCGGCAGCCACGTTGCCCTCGAATTGCTGGCGAACGGTTGGCAGGTCCATGGGCTGGCGCGCCATCCCAAACAGGATGTCGATGGCCTGCATCCCGTCGCGGCAGACCTGCTGGACCCTGCCAGCCTGGCAACCGCGCTGGCCGGTGTGCGGCCAACGCACTTATTTATCACTACCTGGATGCGCAATGCGACCGAAGCCGAGAACATCCGGGTCAACGGCGCCATGGTGCGCAACGTGCTCGCGGCTGTATCGGCATCGGGTACGGTGCGCCACGTCGCACTAGTAACGGGCCTGAAGCATTATCTCGGCCCGTTCGACGCCTACGCCACCTCTGGCACCCTGCCGGACACGCCACTGCGGGAAACACAGCCGCGCCTGCCGATCGAGAATTTTTATTACGCGCAGGAAGATGAAGTCTACGCTGCGGCTGAACGCGATCGCTTTACCTGGAGCGTGCACCGCCCGCATACCGTCATCGGCATGGCAGTGGGCAACGCAATGAATCTGGGGACCACGCTGGCGGTCTATGCATCGCTGTGCAAGGAGACCGGACGGCCCTTCCAGTTTCCCGGATCGGCCGCGCAATGGCACGGCCTGTCAGACGTGACTGACGCGCGCGCACTGGCCAGGCAACTGGTCTGGGCTGCCGATACCGATGCCGCCTCCAACACGGCATTCAATATCGTCAATGGCGACCTGTTCCGCTGGAGTTGGTTGTGGGGCAGACTGGCCGACTGGTTTGGCGTACAGGCCGCTGGTTTTAACGGTACCGTGCAGCCACTCGAAGCGATGATGGCCAACGACGCTCCGGTCTGGCGTGACATCGCACAGCGTCATGGCCTGGTGGAAGCAGACCTGAGCCGGCTGGCATCGCCATGGCACACCGATCTGGACCTGAGCCGCCCGATCGAAGTGATGACTGACATGGCCAGGAGCAGGAAGCTGGGCTTCGCGCACTACCAGGCGACCGATGCATCGTTTTTTGACCTGTTTGCGCAATTGCGCAGCGAGAAGTTAATCCCCTGATCGCAGCCGGTGATGGCTGCCGGCGCCGCAGCATCGCAGTGCCCCGCAAGCGAAGGGGCGAGCATTTCGTCAGACCAAAAAAAAACCCCAGACAATTGATTCTCTGGGGCTTCTTGATCAAACCTTGCTAGCGTTTGTGATATATCTGGCGGAGACGAAGGGATTCGAACCCTTGATACGGTTTTAAGCCATATGCTCCCTTAGCAGGGGAGTGCCTTCGACCACTCGGCCACGTCTCCACACGTAGGACGGTCGACAACCCCGCCACAGTAAGGCCACGCATCATAGCTTTTCGTGGCGGGATGGTCAATCAGGGATTCGACCGCGGCAGCAACATTTCGCCACCATGGTCGATTGTCAATCAGGCGTTCTCGAGATCGAACGCCTTGTGTAACGCGCGCACTGCCAGTTCCATGTATTTTTCATCGATCAGCACGGAGATCTTGATCTCTGAGGTCGAAATCATCAGGATATTGATCCCCTCTTCCGACAGCGTACGGAACATCTGCGATGCGATCCCCACGTGACTGCGCATGCCCACGCCAACCACCGACACTTTCGACACCTTGGCGTCGCCGGCGATGCTGGTGGCACCGATGTGACCCTTGACCTGTTCGGTCAGCACTTCCATGGATTTGGCGTATTCGCCGCGTGGCACGGTGAAGGTGAAATCGGTCTTGCCATCGACTGACTGATTCTGGATGATCATGTCGACTTCGATATTGGCGTCGGCAATCGGGCCAAGGATCTGAAAGGCGATGCCGGGACGGTCTGGCACGCCCAGCACGGTGATCTTGGCTTCATCGCGGTTAAAGGCGATGCCGGTGATGGCGGCTTGTTCCATGTTGGTGTCTTCCTCAAACGAAATCAGGGTGCCCGAACGGGCTTCTATGTCCAACGGCAGCATCGGGTCGGTCATGGAGGACAGGACGCGCGTGGGCATCTTGTAATTGCCGGCAAATTCAACCGAACGAATCTGCAGCACCTTCGAACCGAGCGAGGCCATTTCCAGCATTTCTTCGAACGTCACGGTGTTGAGCTTGCGCGCTTCCGAGACCACGCGCGGGTCGGTCGTGTACACACCATCGACGTCAGTGAAGATCAGGCATTCCTGCGCCTTCATTGCCACGGCCACCGCAACTGCCGAGGTGTCCGAGCCGCCGCGTCCGAGCGTGGCAATGTTGCCGTCGCCGTCGACACCCTGGAAGCCGGTGATGATGACGATACGCCCGGCGTCGAGATCCTTGCGCACCTTGGCATCGTCAATCGATTCGATACGCGCCTTGGTAAACGCCGAATCGGTCTTGATCGCGACCTGCCAGCCGGCGTAGGACACGGCGTCCTTGCCAATGGCCTTGAGCGCCATCGCCAGCAATGCCACCGAGACCTGCTCGCCGGTCGAGGCCAGCATGTCCAGTTCGCGCGGATCGGGCTGCGGCATCAGCTCCTTTGCCAACCCGAGCAACCGGTTGGTCTCGCCCGACATCGCCGAAGGCACCACCACGATTTGATAACCGGCGTCATGCCATTTGGCGACGCGGCGAGCGACAGTTTTGATGCGCTCGGTCGAGCCCATCGAGGTGCCGCCGTATTTATGAACGATTAATGCCATAGGAATAGTGGAAATGGGCTGCTTGTGTTGAAAAAACGAGTGAAAATCAGCCAGAGACTGTACATGCTGCAGCGCAAAATGACAAGCGCTGAAGTCGTCATCGGGTTTGCAATTTCGCAAGAATCAGGCGCTGTCGAAGACCCATTCGATCGCAATGCGGTCCTCGTCCAGCAAGCTCAGATGGTGGCAATCCATGCCAATGCCGGCGGCAAACAACAGCCGCTTGCCCATCTTGACCAACGGCAGCCGCTGGCGTTCCCAAGCGGGCACATTGCCGGATTGATAGTGGTACTTGAGCGCGCGGGTGGGACGATTGGCTGCCGGCTTCAGGCGTTCGCCGCCACTGCGCAACCCGATCGACAAGGCCTGTTCGCGCAACCACGCTGCCGAAACGCCCTGCCCGGCCACGGCAAACCGCAGCTTGCCGCCAAACAGCGGGAACGCCAGTTCCGGCTCGCCCTGCCAGCGGAAGGCAATCACGGGCGCTTCTTCCTCGTCGTCCGGATCGACGACCGCACGGCGCGGCGTGATGAACACCTGGTCGCGATGACGTCGGATATCGCAATCGGCATGCGTGACGCACAACTGCGCATCGGGCTTGGCGTCAAACAGTTGCGAACGCATTTCGCGCAGCCAGGAGGTCGACGGCATGCGCACGCCGCGCAAGCCAAACCAGTAACGCAGCAGGTTGTCGGCACGATCGCCGCTGAGTGTCTTGAGGCGGCCGATGTCGAGTGCCTCGCCAGCGGCGCATAGAGCCAGGTCCTGGGCGGCGAGTTCAATGAGCAGCCGTTGCGCGGCCTGTGCGTGCCCGGCGGTGCGTGCCAACCGCTGCGCGAAGCCCGGGAAGGCGTCGGCCAGCGCCGGCATTACGGTGTGGCGCAAGGCATTGCGGGCATAGCGGGTATCGGAATTGGACGCATCATCGACATGGCTGATGGCGGCGTCGGCGACGAAGGCGGCCAGCTCGCGTCGTGTCAGCTGCAGCAACGGCCGCGCCATCAACAGGTTGGCATCCCCAAGCAGGTCGTGGGCGTGGTTGACGCTGTCCATGCCGGACAAACCGGCAATCCCGGAGCCGCGCAACAGCTGCAGCAAGACGGTCTCCGCCTGGTCGTTCTGATGGTGCGCGGTCAGCAGCAAGGGCACCGCGTGCGCGCGGCACAGCGCCCCTAGCGCGGCATAACGGCTGGCGCGTGCGGCCGCCTCGACACCGGCGGCATCGATGCCGCTGAGCGCCACGCGCTGCGCCGCAAAGACAATACCCAGCCGCTCGCACTCCTGCGCGCAATGCGCAAGCCAGTCGTCCGCACTATCGCTCAGGCCGTGATGGATGTGGAAGGCAAACAGGCGCGCGCCGCTTTGTTGCGCGGCGCGGTGCGCCAGATGCAGGAGCGCCGACGAATCCAGCCCGCCGCTGTAGGCAATCGCGATGGCCTCTCCGGAAACGCAAACGCGCGCCAGAATTGCTGCAAGCGCGCGTTCGTAGGCGTCCTGGACGCCAATGATCTGCTGGTTTTTCAAGACTTCAACAACCTTATTCTGGCGGGGTAATTTCCTTGAACTTGCCGTAGCTGAGCAACTTGTCGTGCCGCGCAGTCAGCAGATCCTTGGTCTTGACGCCATTGAACTGGCGCAGCGTGTCGGCCAGTGCCCGCTTCAACATCGACGCCATCAGCTTGGGATCGCGATGCGCGCCGCCCAGCGGTTCATTGACGATCTTGTCGATCAGGTTGATCGCCTTCAGGCGATGCGCGGTCAGACCCAGTGCCTCAGCCGCATCCGAGGCACGCTCGGCGGTTTTCCAGAGAATCGAGGCACAGCCTTCCGGCGAGATCACCGAGTAGGTGGCGTACTGCAGCATGAGCACCGCGTCACCGACTGCAATGGCCAGCGCGCCGCCCGAGCCGCCCTCGCCAATGATGGTGGCGATCAATGGCACTTTCAGCTCTGCCATCGCATACAGGTTGTGGCCGATCGCTTCGGACTGGCCGCGCTCTTCGGCATCGATACCGGGAAACGCACCGGGCGTATCCACAAACGTGAAGATCGGCAGGCCGAACTTTTCGGCGACCTTCATCAGGCGCAGCGCCTTGCGATAGCCTTCGGGCTTGGGCATGCCGAAATTGCGCAGTGCGCGTTCTTTCGTGTCGCGCCCTTTTTGATGCCCGATCACCATGCAGGCCTGACCGTTGAAACGCGCCAGGCCACCGATGATCGACAGGTCGTCGGCGTAGCTGCGGTCACCGTGCAGTTCGTGGAAATCCGTGAAGATCTCGTTGACGTAGTCCATCGTGTACGGTCGCTGCGGATGGCGCGCGATTTGCGAGACCTGCCACGGCGTGAGCTTGGCGTAGATATCCTTGGTCAGCTGCTGGCTTTTTTTGGACAGGCGCTCGATTTCTTCGGAAATGTCGACCGCGGAATCATCCTGCACAAAGCGCAGTTCGTCGATCTTCGAATCCAGTTCGGCGATCGGCTGCTCAAATGCAAGAAAAGTTGTTTTTGTCATCGTGCTTCCTTCTGTTTCATCACGCGGTGAAGCGACCGGTGGACTGGCCGGTTCAGATTCGGAAAATCAGTATTCTACCGGCAACGGTTCCAGACTACGCCATAAATACCAGGTCGCGACCGTGCGCCATGGCTCCCAGTTCGCCGCGACTTCGCGCACATCACTGCGCGACACCGGCTCGCCGGAAAAATAATTCAGGCTGATACTGTTGAGCAGTCCAACGTCATCCAGCGGCAGGATATCAGGGCGCAGCAAATTAAAGATCAGGAACATTTCCGCTGTCCAGCGGCCGATGCCGCGAATCTGGATCAACTCGGCGATGACTGCCTCGTCTTCCATCGTGGCCCATTTATCAGCATGCACCCGTTTTGCCTTGAAGTGCTCGGCCAGGTCCAGCAGGTAATCCACCTTGCGCTTGGACAGGCCGCACGCCGCCAGTGTCAGCGCACCCGCCTTCAGGACCTGCGCCGGCGTGCTGCGCGGGCAAACCAGCAGGAAGCGCTGCCAGGCCGCCTCGGCCGACTTGACCGAGATCTGCTGTCCGATGATCGAGCGCGCCAGCGTCACGAACGGCTCGCTGCGCCCGGTCAATTGCAGGTTGCCGAATTGCGGAATGATCTTGCGCATGATGCGGTCACGCTTCATGAGTTCGGCTTTCGCGTCTTCCCAATACGGTGGCAGGCGCAGCGGCGTATCGCCGTGAATCAGCTTGACCATCCGGCTCAGGCCCTGCGCCACTCGGTAACGAACCCGGGTTTGTCTTCCAGCAGAATGCCAGCGGCCAGCAACTCATCGCGCAGCCGATCGGCCTCGACAAAATCCTTGGCTTTTTTCGCCGCGTTTCTGGCATCAATTTTCTCATCGATCAGGCTATCGTCAGGTGCCTCGGCGCTGCCATGCGCACCCTGCAGGAATGCCTGCGGGCTACGCTCGAGCAGACCGATGACGCCACCCAGGGCGACCAGCTGGGCGGCCAGTTCCGGCGCACGCGTGCGATTGATTTCGTTGGCCAGATCGAACAGCACGGCAATTGCCAGCGGGGTATTGAAATCGTCATTCATGGCTTCGGCGAAGCGCTGCGGCCACGGACTGTTCCAGTCGAGCGGCAGGTCCGGCACGCTCACATCCTTGAGCGAGGTGTACAGCCGCGCCAGCGCCGTGCGGGCATCGTCAAGATGCTTGTCCGAGTAATTGAGCGGGCTGCGATAGTGCGCGCGCAGCATGAAAAAGCGCAGTACTTCCGCGTCGTATTTCGCCAGCACATCGCGAATCAGGAAGAAATTGCCCAGCGACTTGGACATTTTTTCATTGTCGATACGCACATGACCGTTATGCAGCCAGTAATTCACGAACGGCTTGCCGTTGGCGCCCTCGGACTGCGCGATTTCATTTTCGTGATGCGGAAATTGCAGATCGGTGCCGCCGCCGTGGATGTCGAATTGCTCACCCAGCAAGGCGCACGCCATCGCCGAACACTCGATGTGCCAGCCCGGACGGCCGCGTCCCCACGCCGACGGCCATTTGACCTCTTCCGGCTCACTCTCCTTGGCGGCCTTCCAGAGCACAAAATCGAGCGGGTCGCGCTTGCCGACATTGACGTCGACACGCTCGCCGGCACGCAGATCGTCGAGCGATTTCCCGGACAGTTTTCCGTAGCCCGGAAAATCACGCACCGAATAATTCACGTCGCCATCGCTGTCCTGGTAGGCCAGTCCGTTGTGCTCAAGCTGGCCGATCAGCGCCAGCATCTGCGGCACATATTCGGTCGCCCTGGGGGCGTGGGTTGGTGGCAAAATACCGAGTGCTTCGGTGTCTTCGGCCATGTAGCCGATGAAGCGCTGCGTCAGTGAGGAGATCGATTCGCCATTCTCGACGGCGCGCTTGATGATCTTGTCGTCGATGTCGGTAATATTGCGGACATAAGTGACCTGATAGCCGCTGGCGCGCAGCCAACGATACACGATGTCGAACGCCATCATCATGCGGCCGTGACCGATGTGGCAATAGTCATAGATCGTCATGCCGCAAACGTACATGCGAACATGACCGGGCTCGATCGGCGAAAACAGTTGCTTCTCACGCGCCAGCGTGTTGTAGATTTTCAGGGAATGCATGCGGGAATTTTCGGTTCGGTTAATCAGACACTGCGCAGATACGGCGCCCGGCTGGCGATGCAATTATCAGGTGGCGCCATGGCATCGGACGCCCTGTGCACAATCGCGCAACGTGCTCAGCAAAATCCATTTTTTCTTTTAACTTTGATAGTATGTTGCTTTTGGCCGAAGTATAACATTGATGAAATCCATGCCAACCTCCTCCAGCTTTCAAATTCGCACCAGCTCCGCGTCACTGCGGGGCAAACAGTTTGCCCTTTCGGTGCTCTCTGCACTGCTTTTTTCCGCGCCGGCTTTTGCCGACAACCTGTCCGACATTACGGCACTGATCCGCGCCGGACAGTTCGCAGATGCCCTGACAAAAGTCGACGCGACGCTGGTCCAGTCGCCGCGCGACAAGCAGATGCGCTTCCTTAAGGGCGTGATCCTGACCGAACAAAACAAGCCGCAGGAAGCCATTGCCGTCTTCACCAAACTGACCGAAGATTTTCCGGAACTGCCGGAGCCATACAACAACCTGGCTGTGCTGTTTGCCTCCAGTGGCCAGTACGACAAGGCCCGTGCCGCGCTTGAAATGGCCATTCGCACGAACCCGACCTACGCCACCGCGCATGAGAATCTTGGCGATGTGTATGCCAAGCTGGCCAGCCAGGCGTATGACAAGGCGCTGCAACTGGATTCCGGCAACACCAGCGCAAAATCGAAGCTGACGATGGTGCGCACGCTGGTCGGCAATGCCGGCGGCACGGTCAATCCGAAGACGGGCGCAGCAGTACCAGTGGTGGCGGCCAAGCCGGCGCCAGTGGCAGTCGTGGCCAAGGCTGAGGTGCCGAAGGTGGAAGCACCCAAACCGGAAGTGAAACCGAAGGTCGAGGCACCGAAGGCGGAAGCGCCAAAGCCGGAGCCAAAACCGGAACCGAAACCGAAGGCCGAACCCAAGCCGAAAGCCGAACTGGCAGTCGAGGAAAAACCTGCCGCCAAGCCAGCGCCGGCTCCCGTCGAGCATGAGGACGTCGTCGCCGTCGTCAATGCCTGGGCCAAGGCATGGAGCGCCAAGGACGTGCCAGGCTATCTCAATTTTTATGCCAGTGATTTTGCTCCGGCCGGCAATCAGTCCCGCAAGGCCTGGGCGGAAGAACGGCGCGCGCGGATCGAAGGCAAGGGCAGCATCAGCGTCAAGATCCAGTCGCCCAAGGTGACTGTCGACGGCGACACGGCCACCGTAAAATTCCGTCAACAATACGATGCGAACCAATTGCATTCGAGTGCGCCAAAAACTCTGGTGCTGTCGAAACAGGCGGGTAAATGGCTCATAAAGCAGGAGCGAACAGGCAGCTGATGTTCGGTTTCGCGCTAACAAGACGCACGACGGCCGGGTTCGTCGTGCGCATTCTCTCTTCCGGAATCATGGGTATCGTTGCACTGTCGGCGTGTGCGTCGCTGCGTGCAGCGGCGCCGGCGCCGCTGGTGCGCAGCGCTGCCGGCAAGCCTGATCCCGATGCCATGCTGATCGCGATCTACAAGGATCTGGCCAGCAATAATCTGCGTGCAGCGCAAGGCAAGGCCGACGCACTGGTCGAGGCTTATCCGAATTTTTCGCTTGGCCAGCTGATTCGCGGCGATCTGCTGCTGATGCACGGACGGCCGATCGCCGGCCTCGGCAGCGGCTCAAATGGCAACGCCGAACGGCTCGCCGATCTGCGCGAAGAAGCCATGGTCCGCTTGAAATCGTTGCGCGAGCGCCCTGACCCGGACTTGATCCCACGCGCCTTCCTGAAACTGCGCGACGATCAACGCATTGCACTGGTGGTCGACGCCAGGCGCTCGCGCCTGTATGTGTACCAGCATCTGCATGGTCAGCTCAAGCTGCTGACCGATTACTACATTACGCAGGGCAAGCTGGGCATCAACAAGATCAAGGAAGGCGACCAGAAAACGCCGATCGGGGTCTACTACATCACCAGCCACCTGGCGCGTTCGCGGCTGCCCGATTTCTATGGCGCCGGGGCCTTGCCGATCAATTATCCGAACGAATGGGATCGGGTCAACGGCCGCAGTGGCTCCGGCATCTGGCTGCACGGCACGCCGTCCGGCAGTTACAGCAGGCCACCGCTGGCTTCCGACGGCTGCGTGGTGCTGACCAATCCCGATCTGGAGAAGCTGTTTGCGTCGGTCGAAGTCGGACGCACGCCGGTTGTCATCGCCGAACAGGTAGAATTCGTCAACAGGAAAACCTGGGCCGGCGAGCGCGAAGCGGCAGACAGCCTGCTCGAGGCCTGGCGTCATGATCTGGAAAGCCTGAATCCGACGCGCTTCGTCAATAACTACTCGGTGAATTTCAAGTCCGGCCTGGGTGAAGACCTGAGCGCCTGGATTGCCAAGCATCAGCAAGCGGTCGCTGGCGTGAAGGCAATTGCCATCAAGCTGCAGGATGTGACGATGTTCGCGTATCCGGGCCGCAATGACCTGATCGTCAGCACCTTCACGCAGGAAGGCAGCTTTGACAAGCGCCACTTCCAGACCCGCACCCGGCAGTATTGGCAAAAGGAAGGCAAGGCCTGGAAAATCGTCTATGAAGGCAATCTCTAACGGAGTCGCAATGCAAAATACACGTCGTCAATTCGCCCGCCTGATCGCAGGTCTCGCACTCGCTGCCGGCAGCGTCGGTGCATTCGCTGCCGACGCCCCGCATGTCCTGCTGAAAACCAGCATGGGCGATATCGTGCTGGAACTCGATGCCGACAAGGCGCCAAAATCCGTCGACAACTTCCTGAAGTACGTCAAGAGCGGCCATTACAAGGGTACGATTTTTCATCGCGTCATCGACGGCTTCATGATCCAGGGCGGTGGCTTCGACAAGAACATGGTGCAAAAGCCGACCAGTGCACCGATCAGGAATGAGGCCAGCAACGGCCTGAAGAACGAGGCCTATACGGTCGCCATGGCACGCACCGGCGATCCGGATTCAGCCACTGCGCAGTTCTTCATCAACGTCAACAACAACGGCATGCTCGACTATCCGGGCCGTGACGGCGCCGGTTACGCGGTGTTCGGCAAGGTCATCGCCGGCCAGGATGTGGTCGACAAGATCCGCCTGGTGCCGACCAAAAACGCAGGGCCATTTCAGAACGTGCCACAAACACCGATCGTGATTGAAAACGCGACGCTGACCAAATAATTTTTTTCAACCCATTTCGATACCTAACGAGGCATACCATGGCAGTCATCATCACCACCAATCACGGCGACATCAAACTGGAACTCGACGCTGAAAAAGCACCGAAGACCGTCGAAAACTTCCTGGCCTATGTCAACGCCGGGCATTACGAAGGTACGATTTTTCATCGCGTCATCGATGGCTTCATGATCCAGGGCGGCGGTTTCGAGCCTGGCATGAAACAGAAGCCGACCAGGGACCCGATTGAAAACGAAGCCAAGAACGGCCTGAAAAATGCCGAGTACACGGTTGCCATGGCGCGTACTTCGGAGCCGCATTCGGCGTCGGCGCAATTCTTCATCAACATCAAGAACAACAGCTTTCTCGACTATCCGGGCCAAGACGGCTGGGGCTATTGCGTGTTCGCCAAAGTGGTCGACGGTTTCGATGTGGTCGACAAGATCAAGGCAGTCAAGACCACCCGCACCGGCATGTTCGCCGATGTCCCGGTCGAGAATGTCGTGATCGAAAAGGTCACGGTCGTCTGATCACGACGGCAGCATGACCCGCTCCCAACAGGGACAACAGGCGCAACCACAACCGGTTGCGCTTTTTGTATCCGATGTGCATTTGCAGGAATCGATGCCGGCCACGACGGCGGCGTTCCTGCACTTTCTGCAACAGCACGCGCGCCATGCACAGCAGCTGTATGTGCTCGGCGACCTGTTCGAATATTGGGCCGGTGACGACGATCTCGACGCGCCGCTGCACGCGCAGGTAGTCGCTGCGTTGCGCGCTGTGAGCGACGCCGGCACGGCCGTTTTCTGGATCGCCGGCAATCGCGATTTTCTGGTGGGCGCCGGCTTTGCCGCGGCCACTGGCGCAACCCTGCTCGACGACGGCACGGTGGTGCAGCTTGCCGGGCAGCGCATCGTGCTGGCGCACGGCGATGCCCAATGCACCGACGACACCGCCTACATCGCCTTTCGCAATCAGGTACGCCATGCCGACTGGCAGCGTGACTTTCTGGCCATGCCGCTGGTGCAACGCAAGGCGATCATCGACAACATGCGGGTACAAAGCCGCGCCGCGCAGCATGCAAAAAGCGCCGAGATCATGGACGTCAACCCGGCCGCGATCGCAGCACTATTTGACGCCAGCGACGCCACCATCATGATCCACGGGCACACCCATCGCCCCGCCACCCACGTCACGCAGGTGGGCAATCAGCAGCGCATCCGCCATGTGTTGCCGGATTGGGATTGCGAGGCATTGCCCAGGCGCGGCGGCTGGCTCGCGATCGATGCCAGCGGCCGCATTCTCAGTCATGACGCCGACGGTACCCCTGCCTGACCGCCCTGCCCCATCCGATCAGATCGCATCCAGCGCACGCCGCAAGTCGCGGCGCAAGTCCTCGACATTTTCGACCCCGACCGATAGCCGCACCAGCCCATCGGTAATCCCGAGACGGGCACGCTGTTCGGCCGTGATGGTCGCATGCGTCATGATGGCCGGATGCTCGATCAGGCTTTCGACGCCGCCCAGGCTTTCGGCCAGCGCAAAGATGCGGCAGTGCTCCAGAAAGCGGCGCGCGCCGGCCAGATCAGTATTGAGTTGCGCGGAGATGATGCCGCCGTATCCGTTCATCTGACGCCGCGCCAGCGCGTGTTGCGGGTGCGATTCGAGGCCCGGATAGAACACCTTGCCGACTTCGGGTTGCTGCTCCAGCCAGCGCGCCAGATCGAGTCCGTTGGCGTTGTGCCGTTCGCAGCGCAGCGCCAGCGTCTTGATGCCGCGCAGCGCCAGAAAGCTGTCGAACGGTCCGGCGATGGCGCCCACCGAATTCTGCAGGAAGCCGAGCTGCTCGCGCCACGGCGCCTGATGCGCTTCGCCGCCGACAATCGCGATGCCGCCGATGATGTCGGAATGGCCGTTCAGGTACTTGGTCATCGAGTGCACGACGATATCGAAACCGTGCTCCAGCGGCCGCTGCACGAAGGGACTGGCAAAGGTATTGTCAGCCACGGCGATGATGCCGCGCTCGCGGCAGATCTTGCCGATCGCTTGCAGATCGGCCAGCTTGAGCATCGGGTTGGTGGGTGTCTCGACCCACACCATGCGCGTCTCGGGTCGCAGCGCCGCCAGCAATTGCGCCGGATCGATCATGTCAACGTAGCTGAATTCGAGTCCGGCACTGCGCCGGCGCACGCGCTCGAACAGGCGGTAGGAACCGCCATACATGTCATCACCGGCGACGATGTGGGCGCCGGCATCGGCGATCTCCAGCACGGTGGCAATCGCCGCCAGTCCGGAGGCAAACGCAAAGGCTTGCGCGCCGCCCTCCAGATCGGCCACGCAGCGTTCCAGCGCAAAACGGGTCGGATTGTGCGAGCGGCCATAGTCAAAGCCCTTGTGCACGCCCGGACTCTGTTGCACATAGGTCGAGGTGGCGTAAATCGGCGGCATGATCGCGCCGGTGGTCGGATCGGGCGTCTGGCCGGCGTGAATGACGCGCGTGGCGAAGTGGTCCTGCGGTTCGGTGGTCTTGGTCATGAGAGTGTCCTGCGTAAATGATTGATCAGGTCGAAGCGGGTAATCAGTCCATGGAAGGTCTGGCCCTCGGCGATCACGGCGATCAGGCCGCGATCCAGCGTTTGATGCAGTTGCGCCAGGGTGGCGTCGGGACGCAGCGTTTCGATTGCGCTGGTCATCGTGGCGCCGACCAGCGCATGAAATCCGTCGGTCTCGGCAGCGACGTGCAACAGCAAATCCGATTCATCCAGAATGCCGACCAGTTGCCCATCCTCGATCACCGGCAACTGCGACAGGTCGGTGCTGCGCATGCGGCTGAACGCCGTCATCAGGGTATCCGTGGGCAGCACGCTGACCACATCGCCGTCGGCGTAGCGACGGCCAATGAAGTCGCGCAGATCGTCAAATGCCGGCCGCTGCAGCAAGCCCTGATCGACCATCCAGCCGTCGTTATACAGTTTCGACAAATAGCGCGTACCGGTGTCGCACACAAAGGTGACGACGCGCTTGGGCGTGGTTTGTTCGCGGCAGTACTTGAGCGCCGCCGCCAGCAACGTGCCGGTCGATGAGCCGCCCAGAATCCCTTCGGTGCGCAGCAGCGTGCGCGCCATCGCGAAACTCTCGTCATCGCTGATGGTGAAGGCGCGGCGCACGCTGCCAAAGTCGGCAATCGACGGAATGAAATCTTCGCCGATGCCTTCGACCGCCCACGAACCGCTGGTGCTGGCGACATGGCCGGTCTCGACATATTCGGTCAGGATCGATCCTTTCGGATCGGCCAGCACGAACGCCACGTCAGGAGCCACCGTGCGGAAGTACCGGGTCAGTCCAGTCAGGGTGCCGGACGAGCCGACACCGAGCACGATGGCGTCAAGCTTGTGCTCCATCTGCTGCCAGATTTCTGGACCGGTGCTGCGCTCGTGGGCCAGCGGATTGGCGGGATTATTGAACTGGTCGGCAAAGAAAGCGCCGGGAATTTCGGACGCCAGACGCGCCGCGAGATCCTGGTAATACGCCGGATGTCCCTTGCCGACATCGGACCGGGTCAGGTGCACTTCGGCGCCCAGCGCCTTCAGGTGCAGGATTTTCTCGGTCGACATTTTATCCGGCACCACCAGCACTACCCGATAGCCTTTGGTGCGCGCCACCAGTGCCAGTCCCAGTCCGGTATTGCCGGCGGTAGCTTCGACCACCACGCCGCCCGGTTGCAGCCGGCCGTCGGCTTCGGCCGCTTCGATCATCGACAGACCAATGCGGTCCTTGATCGAGCCGCCCGGGTTCTGCGATTCCAGCTTCAGGAACAACTGACAGAGCCCCGTGTCCAGTCTGCTTACCTAGACCAGCGGGGTATTGCCAATCAACGACAGTACTGCAGGTTGGGATAGTTCGGACATGGTGCAGTCAACTCCTCGAGTTACCCCCATGCCACGCGAGACGCGCAGCGTAGGCCGGCAATACTGGCCTGAGAATCGATGCAGGGGAACGGATTTTTTCGCATAAGCATGGTGCGAAATCGGTGAGGATGACGATAGCACCATTCAGCGCAGCAGGGCGGAGCCAGTTGGTTGTCGTGCGGGTGATACCTGAAGCGCCGCTGGCGCCCAGCGGGTTACTCGAATTGTTTGCGGAACTGGGCAAATTGCGCCGACAGCGCGTCGAGCTTTTCCTGCAGGCGTGCCACCTCGATTTCCAGCTGGGTGACGCGATCGACCCGGCCTTCTGTCCTGGCGGCGGGAACCGTCGCATCGTCCGACGCCGCACCCGCGACTTCGCCGCCAAGCAGATGCGCATAGCGCGATTCCTTGGTGCCGGGCGTGCGCGCGAGCCGGGTCACCAGCGGTGGATATTTATCGATCAGGAATTGCAGACTGTTTTCGACCTGTTCGATCGACGCAAACGCGTGCAACCGTTCGCTGCGTGCGCGAATCTCGCCGACCGTCTGCACGCCACGCAGCATCAACGTCACCAGTACGGCCAGCTTGTCCTGCTCCAGCGTCCACTTCAGCCGCATGCGGTGCTCGTACTTGGCAACGCGCGCTCCGGCCTGGCTGACTTCGGCCGCCAGCTTGCGCTGCACCAGGCGTTGCAGGGCATCCTGCACCTCGACATCAGTGAGCGTCATGACCGGATCACGACTCGACAACTGATTGCAGCCGTTGGTCAGCGCGTTGATCGAGAGTGGATAGGTGTCGGGCGTCAGCGCTTCCTTTTCGGCCAGCACTGCCAGCACGCGCAGTTCAATCTGGTCGAGGATATCGTCGCCCGTTGCGACTGTCGGATCGGTCGGCATCATGTTATTGCACCAGCCGATTCAAGGAAGCCGGATCAAACTTGTCCAGCTCCGGCAGCGTCTCGCAGCCAATACCCGAGCACTTGAGCGCGGCCAGAATTTTTTCGATTTGCTGTTCCTGCGTGGCGGCGTTATCGATCAGGCCGTGCAAGGCTTTCGAGAGCGGATCATCGCCGCCGGGCATCACGCCATAAGCGGCGAACATGCGCGCCGCCACCGCGTCTTTCGGGTTGCCGTTGTCTTTCTGGACGATGCGCGCCGGATTGCCTACGGCCGTCGCGCCGGCCGGTACTTCCTTGACCACCACGGCATTCGAGCCGACCTTGGCCCCAGCACCGATGGTGAACCCACCCAGTACCTTGGCGCCAGCGCCAATAATGACGCCGGTTCCGAGTGTCGGATGGCGCTTCGTGCCCTTGTTGAGGGAGGTCCCGCCCAACGTGACGCCCTGATAAATGGTGCAATCGTCACCGACTTCGGCGGTCTCGCCAATCACCACGCCGAAGCCATGATCAATGAACACGCGACGCCCGATGGTTGCGCCGGGATGGATTTCAATGGCGGTAAAAATACGTGTCAGATAGGAGATGAAGCGGCCAATCCACTTCAGGTCATGTCGCCAGAACCAGCCCGCCAGTCGATGCAGCACGATGGCCTGAAAACCGGGATAGCACGTGACCACCTCCCACGCATTGCGCGCGGCAGGGTCACGTTCGATGATATTGGCGATGTCTTCCCGCAGGCGGCTGAACATGAGTAGGGGGCGTCGTGGCAAAGACGCTTATGGTAACCGGTTCGCTGCGCTGCCGCTGTTGCCGGTCAAGCCTTGGCCAGTCGCTGGCGCCGCGCTTCGAACAGGCACACGCCCGAGGCAACCGAGACGTTGAGGCTTTCAACTGCGCCGAACATCGGGATGTGCACCAGGAAATCACACGCCTCGGTGGTCAGGCGGCGCATGCCCTCGCCTTCGGAACCCATCACCAACGCGGTCGGGCCGCTGAAGTCGGCCTGATACAGACCCTGCTCGGCGTCTTCGGTGGTGCCGATCAGCCAGATGCCGCGATCCTTCAGGTCGCGCAGCGTGCGCGCCAGATTGGTGACGGTTATGTACGGCACGCTTTCGGCTGCGCCACTGGCGACCTTGGCGGCCGTCGCGTTGAGCCCAACGGCACGGTCTTTCGGTGCGATCACGGCATGTGCCCCCGCGCCGTCGGCGACACGCAAACAGGCGCCGAGATTATGCGGATCGGTAATGCCATCGAGCACCAGCAACAACGGCGGACCATCGACCGCATCGAGCAGCTCATCGAGATTGCGCGCCAGCGAGACTTCGCCGGCCTTGGCCACCACGCCCTGATGGCGGCGCGTGCCGACCATGTTCGACAGGCGTTGGTCATCGGCCTGGATGACACGTACCTTGACGGCAGCGGCGGCCTTGAGCATGTCTTTCATGCGCTGGTCGTGGCGTGCCGTGTCGACATAAATTTCTTCGACACTGGAAGCTTCGTGACGCAAACGGGCGGTGACTGCGTGAAAGCCGAAAATCAGTTTACTCATGGTTCTTATCGTTTCTTCTTGCCTGCTTTTGCGAACGCCTTTGGCGCGCGCGATTCTTTTGCCGGAGTGGTTGATGTGGATTTGGCCCGACGCGCCGCTTTTTCATCGACCGAGTCGTTCGCGCCAGCCTTCTGTTCCCGTGCCTGGTGTTCGCCGTCGGCCCGCCGTGCCTCGTTCTTGAGGACGGTCTTGATACCCGGTTCCGTGACCAGGCGCAGATCGATCTTGCGCGCATCGAGATCGACGCGGCTGACCTGCACCGTCACGCGATCGGTCAGCTGGTAGCGGATGCCGGTGCGCTCGCCGCGCAGTTCGTGACGCGCTTCGTCGTACTGGAAAAAATCGGCGCCGAGGTCAGTGACATGCACCAGGCCTTCGATGAACAGGCTGTCGAGCTGCACGAAAATACCAAACGTTGCCACGCCAGAAATGGTGCCGGTGAATTCTTCACCCAGCTTGTCGCGAATGAAGTAGCACTTGAGCCAGGCTTCGACATCGCGCGAGGCTTCATCGGCGCGTCGTTCGTTGGCCGAGCAATGCACGCCCAGCGCATCCCAGATGGTCAGGTCGCCTTCCTTCTTCTGCTTGCCTTCGGCCTTGTCCTTGACCGCCTGCTTGCGCGCGGCGTTCGATACGGTGCTGTTCAGCAGGCTGGTGTCGATGCCTTTCGGCTCGTAGCGTTTGCCGAGCAGGATCGCCTTGATCGCGCGATGCGTGAGCAAATCCGGATAACGCCGGATCGGGCTGGTGAAGTGGGCATAGGCTTCGTACGACAAACCGAAGTGGCCGATATTCTCGGGACTGTAGACCGCCTGCTGCATCGAACGCAACAGCATGGTTTGCAGCAGCAAGGCATCGGGACGCGCCTTGACCTTTGGCATCAGCTCGGCATAGTCGGAGGCCGACGGTTTGTCGCCGCCGCCCAGGTTCAAACCGACCTGCTTGAGGAAGGTGCGGACCTGATTGAGCTTTTCCTTGGTCGGTGTCGCATGCACGCGATACAGGCTGGGCTGCTTGTGCCGCTCCAGCAGATCGGCGGCGCACACGTTGGCCGCCAGCATGCATTCTTCGATCAGCTTGTGGGCATCGTTGCGGGTGCGCGGCAGGATCTGTTCGATCTTGCCGTTGGCATTGCAGACGATGTAGGTTTCGGTGGTTTCGAAGTCGATTGCACCGCGCACGTGTCGCGCTTTCAGCAGCGCGTGATAGACCTCATGCAGGTGCAGCAAGTGCGGCACCAGCGCCGGACGCTTGGCGGCATCGGTGCCCTTGGTGTTGGCAAGGATGGTCGCGACTTCGTCGTAGGTCAGCCGTGCGGCCGAATGAATCACGGCCGGATAGAACTGGTACGCCTTGATCTCGCCCTTGGCGGTGATGACGGCGTCGCACACGAGTGTCAGACGATCCACGCCGGGATTGAGCGAGCACAGCCCGTTCGACAGCTTCTCCGGCAGCATCGGGATCACCCGGCGCGGGAAATACACCGAGGTGCTGCGTTCCAGTGCGTCGACATCGAGTGGTTCGTTGGGTTTGACGTAATGGCTGACGTCGGCGATCGCGACGATCAGCCGATAGCCATCGGCGCGACCGATCTTGATCGGCTCGCAATAGACGGCATCGTCGAAATCGCGTGCGTCCGCGCCATCAATCGTGACCAGCGGCACATCGCGCAGGTCGACGCGGTCGGCCAGATCGATCTCGCGCACTTCGCCGGGCAATTTGGCGGCGGCCTTCTTGGCTGCCTCGGAAAACTCATGTGGCACACCGAACTTGCGTACGGCAATTTCGATTTCCATGCCGGGGTCATCGATATCGCCGAGCACTTCGACGATCTTGCCGACCGGTTGACTGAAGCGCGACGGCTGTTCGGTCAATTCGACGCTAACCACCTGGCCGCTCTTTGCCTTGCCGGGCGAGCCCGACAGCATGATGTCCTGGCTAATGCGCTTGTCTTCAGGCGCGACCACCCAGACCCCGTTTTCATTGAGCAGACGCCCGATGACGTGGCTGTTGGCGCGGCTGACGACTTCAACGATGGTGCCCTCGGGGCGACCGCGGCGGTCGGTGCCGATGATGCGGGCCTGGACCCGGTCACCGTGCAGCACTTTTTGCATTTCCTTTTCCGGCAGGAAGATGTCGTCGCCGCCATCGTCCGGGATCAGGAAACCGTAGCCATCGCGATGGCTCGACACGCGGCCTTCGATGAAACTGGTGCTGTTGGAAAGTTGATAGACGCCGGCGCGGTCGGGCTTGATCTGTCCGTCGCGCTCCATGGCGTTCAGGCGTCGCATCAGGCCGTCGATTTCATCGGGCTTGACGTTCAGCGCAGCGGCGATCGAGTTGGCATTTTGCGGCTCGGAAGCGGTACGCAGGATGCCGAGAATTTCCTCGCGGCTGGGAATGGTGTAGGAATATTGGCTCAAATGGTATGTCAGTTAGTTATAGGGGGTGTTCGGTAGAGGTTGTCGGCACTCTGGCAGGATCGTCGCAGGTTGACGCAGCGGACTTCAATTTCTCCTGCGGCAGTGTAACGGACTTGGCGAGTTTAACCTATTGCACCGGATATTTGATGCCAGAGGCAAATCTGCCTTTGACAGCAACTGCGTTTCCGCTATAATCGCTTTCTTTCGGAAGGCCCACGTGGCGGAATTGGTAGACGCGCATGGTTCAGGTCCATGTGTCTTCGGATGTGGGGGTTCGAGTCCCTCCGTGGGCACCAAGCCTTTCTTGAAAACCCGCTGATTCGTCAGCGGGTTTTTTTTGTCCAAAAATAAGTGGATCAGGTTGGTTCGCCCCGCTTGAGCCACGCATGCAACTGATGCGGGCGCAGGCCGTCATATTCTTCGAACGGCTGATGAATCCAGGGATTGGTGGCCAGGTACTCGACATAGAAATCCGGCCGGATTGTCGAACAGGCCTTGCACCAGATGACGGCTGACTTGACTTCGGTGATCGCCGGATAGCTGGACTTCAGATGGCGCTGGATGCGCTCCAGCGTGACGCCGGAATCCACCAGGTCATCGATCAGCAATACCTTGCCGCCCAGCGATCCCCTGCTCATCGCAATGAATTCGCCGATGTCGAGTTCGCCTTGCCGCGTGCCGCCGTCCTCACGATAGGAACTGGTCGACAGGATCGCCAGCGGCACATCGAAGATGCGCGAGAACGCATCGCCCGGCCGCAAGCCGCCGCGCGCCAGACACAACACCTGATCGAACTTCCAGCCTGACTCATGCACCATCAGGGCCAGCCGTTCGATCGCCCGGTGATAGTCGTCCCACGACACCCACAGGTGGGCGTCGTCCGACCCGCCAGCGGACGACAGGGCCGACATGCTTACTTGAACGGGTGCCGCAGCACGATCGTTTCTTCGCGATCCGGACCGGTCGAAATCATGTCGATGGGCACGCCTACCAGTTCCTCGATGCGCTTGATGTAGGCGCGCGCATTGGCCGGTAGTGCGTCGAGCGATTTGGCGCCGACGGTGGCTTCGCTCCAGCCTGGCATTTCCTCGTAGATTGGTACGCAACGACCGGCGTCTTCGGCGCCGACCGGGAAGATATCGATGTGCTTGCCATCAAGCGTATAACCGGTGCACAGCTTCAACGACGTCAGTCCATCCAGCACATCCAGCTTGGTCAGGCACATGCCGGAGACGCCATTGATTTGCACCGACCGGCGCAGCAAGGCGGCATCGAACCAGCCGCAGCGACGTGGCCGGCCCGTGACGGTGCCGAACTCGTGGCCGACCGCCGACAGGTGCTGGCCGACGCCTTCGTCGGTGGCCAGCTCGGACGGAAACGGACCGCTGCCGACACGCGTGGTGTAGGCCTTGGTAATGCCGAGGATGTAGTGCAGCATGTTCGGACCCACGCCACTGCCGGCGGCGGCATTGCCGGCGACGCAGTTGCTGGAGGTGACGAACGGATAGGTGCCATGATCGACGTCGAGCAAGCTGCCTTGCGCGCCCTCGAACAGCAGGTTCGCGCCACCCTTGTAGGCGGCATACAGCGCGCTGGAGACATCGGTCGCCATTGGCGCCAGACGCGGCACATCGCGCAGTGCGGCGTCAAAGGTTTGCTGGAAGTCGACCGCAGGCGCTTTCAGGTATTCGGTCAGGACGAAGTTGTGGAAGTCGAGATTTTCACGCAGCTTTTCGGCGAAGCGCTTTTCATTGAGCAGATCGGCGACGCGAATGGCGCGACGCGCAACCTTGTCCTCATAGGCCGGACCGATACCCTTGCAGGTGGTCCCGATCTTGTCGACGCCGCGTGCCGCTTCACGCGCGCAATCCAGTGCGGTGTGGTACGGCAGGATGACCGGACAGGCTTCCGATACCTTCAGGCGCGATTCGACTTCAACGCCGACGGCTTGCAGCTTGTCGATCTCGCGCAGCAAGTCGGGCACCGAGAGCACCACGCCATTGCCGATATAACAGGCCACGCCGGCCCGCATGATGCCGGACGGGATCAGTTGCAATGCCGTCTTCTTGCCGCCGATCACCAGCGTGTGGCCGGCATTGTGACCGCCCTGAAACCGCACCACGCCCTGCGCATGATCGGTCAACCAGTCGACAATCTTGCCCTTGCCCTCATCGCCCCACTGGGTGCCGATCACGACTACGTTTCTTGCCATCTTTTGCTGAGTCATCGCTTAACCTAACTTTTTGAGAATCCAGTTGCCGTTATCGAGCACGAGTGCGCGGTCGCAGTCGAACTCCTCTTGATCATTTTCGTGGCCAGGCAGATGTTGAATCACCACCTCGCCTGCATGGCGCAGCGCCACGATGGTTGAACGCAGTGCCGCGTCAGTTCCCCACGGCGCCCGAATGGCGCTCTTGGGTGCAGCGCCGGGCAGCAGCCGGGCCAGCTCGCGCAAGTCCATCGAGAATCCGGTGGCCGGCCGGGCGCGGCCAAACGCCTCGCCGACATGGTCGTAACGACCGCCACGCGCCACCGCATTGGGCAAGCCTGCCACGTACAGCGCGAACATGGCGCCACTCTCGTACTGGTAGCCGCGCAGGTCGGCCAGGTCGATCGTCACGTCGGCGTCACCGGCAAGCCTGACCAGCACCTCCAGGTCATCCAGTGCCGACACAATGCCCGGCAAAGCGGGCAAGGCGGCGCGGGCGCGCACCAGCGTGGTGGCATCGCCGTACAGATCGGGCAAGGCCAGGATGGCACTGCGCGCGAGGATACCGAAGCGCGCGGTCAATTCGCGCAGGCCCGGCACATCCTTGGCTTTGAGCAGTGCAAACAAGGTCGCTTCGCTCGCCCGCGCAGTTGGGTCGTCTGCAATGATGGCGCGCACGATGCCGACGTGGCACAGGTCAAGCCGCACCGCCGAAATCCCTGCCAGAGCAAGGGACGCCAGCGCCAGTTCCTGAATCTCGGCATCGGCTTCGAGACCGGCGTGCCCGTAGATTTCGGCGCCGATCTGCAGCGGCTCACGGGTCGCGTGCAGTCCCACGGGACGGGTATGCAGCACGCTGCCCGCGTAACACAGCCGCGTGACGGATGTTCGGTTGAGCAAATGGGCATCGATGCGCGCCACCTGCGTGGTCATGTCGGAGCGTAGCCCCATGGTGCGGCCGGAAAGCTGGTCAACCAGTTTGAAGGTACGCAGATCGGTGTCGGCGCCGGCGCCATTGAGCAATGACTCCAGGTATTCGAGCATCGGTGGCATCACCAGTTCGTAACCATAACGCTGGAAATTGTCCAGCATCAGGCGTCGAAGCTCTTCGATTTTGCGCGCCTCGGACGGCAAAACGTCAGCGATGTTTTCAGGGAGAAGCCAATTGGGCATGGAGGAAAACTCAAAGAATCAGAAAATCGGCGGACCGATGAATGCAAACCAAACGCAAGCAGTCGCCGCACACGGCGCATGGTCCGAGATCCGCAACCACCGGATCGAAAACACTGCGCCTGGTACGACGACATCCTTCAGGAATGGCCCGGCGGTCGACGACATTGCCGTCGACCGCCAGACAAAGACCTTTATTTTTTCGGGCTACCGCCTGCAGGTAGCGTCGGGCTCTTGAAGTACTTGAAAAACTCGGTGTTCGGATCGACCACCAGCACGTCATTGCGTGTACGGAAACTGGCGCGATAGGCTTCCAGACTCCGGTAGAACTTGTAGAACTCGGGATTTTGGCCAAACGCCGATGCATAAATCGCCGATGCCTTGGCATCGCCCTCGCCACGCAGATTCTCTGCATCGCGATACGCTTCAGCCAGGATCACGGTGCGCTGGCGATCCGCGTCGGCGCGAATCTTTTCGGACTCGGCCGAGCCGGTCGAACGCAGTTCGTTGGCCACGCGTGCGCGTTCGGCCTTCATCCTGTCATACACCGACGCATTGATCTGCTCGACATAGTCGACCCGCTTGAGGCGCACATCGACGATCTCGACGCCGATCTCCTTGGCCTCTTCTTCGACCTTCTTGCGAATCGCGTCCATCACCTTGCCACGTTCGCCGGAGATCACTTCGCGCACGGTGCGCTTGGTAATTTCATCGTTGAGCGCAGCCTTGACGATTTGCGACATACGATCCAGGGCGCGCCGTTCGTCACCGCCGAAACTGACGAAATACAGCTTCGGTTCGACGATGCGCCATTTGATGAAGGCATCGACCAGGATGTTTTTCTTTTCGGCCGTGATGAAGCGATCCGAGTCAGGCGTATCGAGCGTCAGAATGCGCTTGTCGAGGAACAGCACGTTCTGAAACGGTTGCGGCAATTTGAAATGCAGGCCGGGAGTGTCGATGACCTGCTTGACTTCGCCGAACGCAAACACAATCGCGTACTGCCGCTGCGAGACGACAAAAATGGTTGAGCTCAGCACAAACAACACGGCGAGTGCGGCAATCACGAGGGAGATCAGGCGGTTCATCAGCGCACCTCCCGATCACGACCGTCGCGACTATCGCGGCTGCGCGCATCACGTTGATGTTGCAGCTCAAGTGCCTGCAACGGGTCGATTGCCGGGCTGGCGCCAGGCGCCGCCGCGGCGGGTTTTGCAGCGGGCTCGACCCCGTTGGTCTGCGAAATCAGCTTGTCAAGCGGCAGATAAAGCAGATTGTTCCCGGCTTTTGCATCGATCATGATCTTGGTGGTGCTTGCGAAAATTTGTTGCATGGTTTCCAGATACATCCGGTCGCGCGTGACGGCCGGGGCTTTTTGATATTCACCCAGCACCTGCTTGAAACGCGACGCGTCACCTTCTGCATTGGCCACCACGCGCGCCTTGTATCCCTCGGCTTCCTGCAACAAGCGGGACGCCGCACCGCGCGCCTTCGGAATCACATCATTGGCATACGCCTGGCCTTCGTTCTTCTGGCGTTCACGATCCTGCCCGGCTTTGACGGCGTCGTCGAAGGCGGTCTGTACCTGCTCCGGCGGCTGCACGCCCTGCATCGTGACGTTGGTCACCTGCACACCCGACTTGTAGCGGTCGAGTATCCGTTGCATCAATTGATTGACGTCGAGCGCGACCTTTTCACGACCTTCGTACAGCACGAAGTCCATCTTGCTGCGTCCGACGATTTCACGAATCGAGCTCTCAGCAACCTGCTTGATCAATTCTTCCTGATCACGGTTGTTGAACAGCCAGGCGGCGGCGTCCTTGAGCTTGTATTGCACGGCAAACTGAATGTCGATGATGTTTTCGTCATCGGTCAGCATCAGCGATTCTTGCGGTTGCTTGTTGCGCGCACTGCCGCGGTAGCCGACTTCGACGGTGCGCACCGACGAAACGTTGACGATTTCATGTGCCTGGATCGGCGCCGGCCAGCGCCAGTTGAATCCGGCCGGTGTCATGTGGCTGTACTTGCCAAATGTCATCACAACGCCAGTCTGGCCTTCCTGAACAATGAAGAAGCCGCTGACCAGCCAAAGAAAAAAGGCGACCGCAGCCATGATGCCAACGCCAAAGCCCGCGCCGCGCATGTCAGGGCGAAAGCCGCCGCCGGAATCGGATCCACCGCCGTTGCCATTCTTTTTGCCACTCAGCAAGCGGTTCAGACGGGCGTTGAAGTCACGCCACAACTGCTCGAGATCCGGCGGGCCTTCGGGCGGCCGTTTGCCATCCTGATTGCCATTCTGGTTTTGCTTGTTATCATCCGCGCCCCGTCCCCAACGTGGATCGTTGAGCGAGAATTTCAAGCCAAGTCTTTTCAAAAGAGAAACAAGCATGCGGTTTTGATCCGGCGTTAGAAGTGGGTTAAAGACAGAATGATGTTGCCGGTCACACCGGCACATCACAGGGCAAAACCAGAACCGGTTCGTCGGGCACGGCAGCGCGGCTCGATTGCGCGAATTCACCAATCGCGCCACGCAGAAAATCGATGCCAATGCCATCACGCGCACTAAGGTAAACCCGCCGGATTTTATCATACTCATCGCGTTCCAAGCCCGGCTCCAGACCCGCAGCATCGATCTTGTTCCACACCAGAATTTGCGGAATATGGTCGGCGCCGATTTCTTTCAGAACCCGATTGACCTGTTCGATCTGCTCCATCCTGCTGGGGCTGGCGGCATCGACGACATGCAGCAGCAAATCAGCGTGAATGGTTTCCTCCAGCGTGGCGCGAAACGCGGCGACCAGCTGATGCGGCAGCTCGCGAATGAAGCCGACGGTATCGGACAGCACGACATTGCCGGCGTCCTCGCCGAGGTAGACCCGCCGCGATGTCGTGTCTAGCGTGGCGAACAATTGGTCGGCCGCGTAGACGTTGGCTTTGCACATGTTGTTGAACAGGGTTGATTTTCCGGCATTGGTGTAGCCCACCAATGAGATGGAGAACACCTGCCCGCGTCCGCGCGCACGACGCTGGGTGGCATGCTGGCGCTGCAGCTTGTCGAGCTTGGCACGCAATGCCTTGACGCGCTCGCCCAGCAGGCGGCGGTCGGTCTCAAGTTGCGTCTCGCCCGGACCGCGCAGGCCAATGCCGCCCTTTTGACGTTCCAGATGGGTCCAGCCACGAATCAGGCGGGTGGCCAGATGCTGCAGCTGTGCCAACTCAACCTGCACCTTGCCGACGTGACTCTGGGCGCGCTGCGCAAAGATATCGAGAATCAGGCTGGTACGGTCGACCACCCGTACCTTCAGGTGACGTTCGAGATTGCGCTGCTGCGCGGGTGAAAGCGCGTGATTGAAAATGACGATTTCCAGCTCGTTGTCGGCAACGATGTCGCCAATTTCATTGGCTTTGCCGGAGCCAACAAAAAACGCTGCATCGGGACTGCTGCGCTTGGCCGTGACCGTAATGACAGGAACCGCTCCCGCTGACTTCGCCAGCAAGGAAAGTTCTTCGAGACTGGCAAGAAAATCGCCCTTGCCGAAATCAACACCCACCAATGCAGCACGCATATCAGGCGCGCCGCATCAGGATTGAGTCGCACATTGAATCACTCTGCTTCGGCTTCAAGATTCAGATTCACGGCACGGGCTGGAACAACGGTGGAGATTGCATGCTTGTAGACCATCTGGGTGACGGTATTGCGCAGCAGGACGACGTATTGATCAAACGATTCGATATGACCTTGAAGCTTGATTCCGTTGACCAGATAGATCGAGACGGGAACATGCTCTTTTCTTAAGGCATTCAAAAATGGGTCTTGTAACAATTGCCCTTTGTTGCTCATGACAGCTCCATTGTGTTGTTGTGATCAGGAGTTGGAGGCAGCTTGATGATTTTTCAAGGCCTGCGAAACCAATGTTAAACGAATGTAATCCATTTTTGGTTTTGTCGCCATCAGCGTAGCCCGCAATGTCGAACGCCTCAAATGGCCTTTGGCTGGAATGCCGGATGTCACAAATTTCTCGATGGGAAAGTTTCCGTAGCCACGGTGCAACACCTTCCCGTCAGACCGGATACCCTGGCACGGACGCTTATTTTTCATGCCGGGAAAACGGATTTTTTCCCGATCGAAATTCGATACGCAGTGGAGTGCCCACCAACGAAAAAGTTTCCCGAAAATGCTTTTCGAGAAAGCGTTTGTAGTTGTCGTCGATCGCATCGAGCGAATTGCCGTGAATGACCACGATTGGCGGATTCATGCCACCCTGATGGGCATAGCGCAGCTTCGGCCGGATCGACCCCTTGCGACGAGGCTGCTGATGCTCCACCGCCTCGATCAGGGCACGCGTGAGTTTCGGTGTCGACAGGTCACTCATCGCTGCGGCGTAGGCGGAATTGATCGACTTCATCAACTGGTCCACGCCGGTCGCCTTGAGCGCCGAGATGTAATGAAATTTGGCGAACGACAGGAAGTCGAGTTTGCGGTCGAGATCGATCTTGATCTCGTCGCGCCGACTGCTGGTCAGGCCATCCCACTTGTTGACACCGACCACCAGCGCCCGGCCCGATTCAAGAATAAAGCCGGCAATATGCGCATCCTGCTCGGAGATATCCTGTTGCGCATCGAGCAGCAGGAGCACGACGTTGGCTTCTGAAATCGACTGCAGGGTCTTGACCACCGAAAATTTCTCGATCGCCTCGAAGACCTTGCCGCGACGCCGAATACCGGCGGTGTCGATCAGCGTGTATTGCTGGCCGGCGCGCTCGAACGGAATCTCGATCGAGTCCCGCGTCGTGCCCGGCATGTCGAAGGCGATGACGCGTTCTTCACCGAGCAGGGTGTTGACCAGGGTCGACTTGCCGACATTCGGGCGACCGACGATGGCGATCTTGATGCTCTTGCCAAGATCGGCGACGACTTCTTCTTCCTCGACCGGCTTTTGTCCCAGCGCCAGGTTCAGCGCCTCTTCAACCAGATCCATCACGCCGTCGCCATGCGCCGCCGAGATCACATACGGGTCCCCCAGGCCAAGCTCATAGAAGTCGGCCGTCACGGCGCTGTAGCGCATGCCCTCGGCCTTGTTCACGACCAGCATCACCGAACGGCCGGACTTGCGCAGGAAGTCGGTGATGGTCTTGTCGTGCGGCGTCATGCCCTGGCGGCCATCGACGATGAAGATCACCATGTCGGCTTCCGCGACGGCCTGGCGGGTCTGCTTGGCCATCTCGTGCATGATGCCCTCCTTGGCGACCGGTTCAAAACCACCGGTGTCGATGACCAGGAAAGGACGTTCGCCCATGCGCCCCTCGCCATAATGGCGGTCGCGGGTCAGACCAGGCAAGTCGGCGACGAGCGCGTCGCGCGAGCGGGTCATTCTGTTGAATAAGGTGGATTTGCCGACGTTCGGTCGGCCCACGAGTGCAATTACCGGCTTCATTAAATAGTTTTACTCGGCCGCCAGCGCGACCAATGCTCCTGCTTGAGTTTGAAAAATCACGCGGTCGGCGACCACGATCGGTGTCGCCAGAATCGGGCTGCCATCGGTGGCGACACGCGCCATGAAAGCGCCGTCTTCACGCGACAGAAAATGCACAAAACCCTGACCATCGCCAACGGCGACGGCACGGCCAAACGAGATCGGCGCAGACAGGCGTCGATGCGCCAGTTTGTCGTTACGCCAGACGCTGGTGCCGCCATCGCGGCCGAACGCGGCCAGCACACCTGCCTCGTTGGCAGCAAAAATGAAACGTTCGTCCGCGCCAATGCCGACATCGCTGGACCATTCCTTGGACCAGCGCACCGTGCCGCTGGCGGTCTCAAAACAGGCGACGCGTCCCTGGTAGGCGACCGCGCAAATCTCGCGGCCGATCAGCACCGGATTGCCGGAGGTGTCGGTGACCCGCTCGAGTTCGGTTGCGCCGCGCGGATCGCCAACGGCGACTTCCCACAATGGCGCGCCGTTATTGAGCGTCATGGCCAACAGGCGACCACCCGGCATGGCCGCGTAGGCAGCCGTTGACGAGGTCACGATGCCGGGCGCCGAGCGCAGCGTCAGCGCAGGCGTGGTGCGCTGCAGGAACCAGCGTCGCGTGCCGGTGGCAATGTCGAAGGCACTGATGCGGTTGTCGATGCTGCGCACGATGACCAGTTCGCCAGTCACTGCCGGCGACGACAACACTTCGCTGGAAGTCTGCGCCTTCCAGAGCAGCTTGCCATCACCGTCAAAGGCCAGCACGCTGCCTTTTTCGCCGGCTACAGCGACGGTTTTTCCATCCGTGCCGACACCGGCCGTCAATGGCGAACCTGCGTTGATGCGCCAGGCCAGCGCGCCGGAGGTGGCATCAAAGCGCGCGATCGTGCCGTCAGCGGCCGCGGCGAACACGCTGTTGCCGGCGGCAGCTGGCGCGAACAGGAATGCGCCGGACTTGCCGACCGAAGCGGTCCATGCGGTGCGTACGGCCAGCGTCGACTTGAATTCGACCAGCGCGGCAGGCGGATTTTTCGGTTCGTCCTTGCTGAACGGATTCAAGGACGAGCATCCGGCGATTGCCACGAGAATCAGGGCGCCTGCGAATTTGACTGCACTTTGCATTTTTTTCCTTTTACCGAATGACGCTACGCGCGATGGATGGTCAGGCCTGACCACGCTGCGGCAGACCCGGTTGGCGGGCTGCCTGACAACAGAATCAGCCTGCCGCCTTGACCGCAGCGCCAATGGCATCGAGTTTCAATTGAATCAGTTGACGGCCGGGGTTTTTCTTTTCTGCCTTGTCGAGCGCCAGCTGCCAGGCGGCGCGCGCTTCCGGCAGTTTGTTCTGTGCCATTAGCAAATCGCCTTTGCGATCAGCCACGTCGACAGCGAATTGCGCCGGGAACTCGCCGGCCAGCACCTTCAGACCCTCGTCATAGGCTTTTTCGTCGAGCAGAATGCCGGCCAGGCGGATCTTCGCCAGCGCCTTGAATTCCTCGTCGGCGCCCTTGTCGATGACCCATTGCAGCTGCGCTTTGGCAGCCTTCATGTCGCCGGCGTCGAATGCCGATTTGGCGGCAACCAGGCCACTCATCTGCGCATAACCGGTGCGAGCGAAGCGCTCCTGCATGTCGGACGCGGCACGTTGCACCTTGGCGTTGTCCTTGGCCGTGACACCGTTCTGCAATTCGTTATACAGCTGCGACGCCTGCATCGACTGGGTGCGCTGATAGTAATTCCAGCCTGACCAGGCTGCATACCCGGCCAGCGCAATCGTCAGGGCCCATGTCACCAGGTTGCCGTATTGCTTCCACCAGGCCGTGAGGCTGGCCAATTGTTCCTGTTCTGCGTGATCGTATGCCATGTCGACTCTGTTAGTGGTGATAGTGAATGTGTTCGGCGCCATCGTCGTCGCCGATGATTTGATCGACCAGATAGTCGGCCACGCTGTCAAACGGAACCGATGCCTGACTATGCTGATGGCCCTCGCCCGGTGTTGCACGCAATGCCTTGACGGTCGCAAGGTCGCCGGCGACCTCGTCTTCGCCGAGGATCACCGCGTAGGCTGCGCCACTGGCGTCGGCCCGTTTCATTTGCGCCTTGAAGCTGCCGCTGGCGCTGGCCGACGCGCAATGTAGCACAACGTCGAGTCCGGCATCACGCAATCGTTCTGCAACGACCGACGCCTTGAGCTGCGCGGCGGCGCCCTGATGCACGACATAGACGTCGCATCGGCTGGCGGCGAACTGTTCGCCGCTGGCTTTCATCAGCTCCAGCAAACGCTCGATCCCCATCGCAAAGCCGCACGATGGCGTTGGTTTGCCACCGAACATGTCGAACAGCGTGTCATAGCGTCCGCCGGCACACACGGTGCCCTGCGAACCCAGTTGATCGGTGACCCATTCGAACACGGTGCGGTTGTAGTAATCCATGCCGCGCACCAGGCGCGGATTGATGGTGAACGGCACGTTATTGTGACGCAGGATGGTTTGCACGCCCTCGAAATGCGCCAGTGATTCCTCGCCCAGATAGGCCAGCAATTGCGGTGCGGCGTTGACCATGTCCTGCATGGCCGGGTTCTTGGTGTCGAGAATGCGCAGCGGGTTGGTATGCAGGCGCCGTTTGGCATCCTCGTCAAGGACATCCAGATGCTGTTCGAAATACGCAATCAGATCGGCACGATGGCGCTTGCGCTCGTCGGCGTCGCCAATCGAATTGAGCTCCAGCTTGATGTTGTCGAGACCGAGATCGTCCCACATGCGCTGGCACATCATGATCAGTTCGGCATCGATGTCCGGCCCGGTAAAGCCCACCGCCTCGGCGCCGACCTGATGAAACTGACGATAACGGCCGCGCTGCGGGCGTTCGTGGCGAAACATCGGGCCGCTGTACCAGAGCCGCTTGGGACCTTCATAGGTCAGATTGTGTTCGATCACGGCGCGCACCACGCCGGCGGTGCTTTCCGGACGCAGCGTAAGCAGGTCGCCGTTCATCGAATCGGCGAACGAGTACATTTCCTTTTCGACGATATCGGTGACGGCGCCGAGGCCGCGTGCGAACAACGCGGTCGACTCGACGATCGGCGTGCGGATCTGCTGGAAGCCGTAGCTCTTGAGCACGGCCTGAATCGTGTTTTCAAATAATTCCCACAAGCCGGCATCGGCTGGCAAGACATCGTTCATGCCTTTCACGCCGGCGATTTTTTCTGCTTTTTTATTTTCTGACATGGTGAACCTGGTGTGCCTCGGCCTCAGGCCGGTGCGGTGGTTTTGCCGTAATGGCTTTGAACATAATCCAGCACGATGGCCTGGAATTCTTCGGAAATGCGGTCGCCGCGCAACGTGACGGTTTTTTCGCCATCGACGAAGACCGGCGCCGCCGGTGTTTCGCCGGTTCCGGGCAGGCTGATGCCGATATTGGCATGCTTGGATTCACCAGGGCCGTTGACGATGCAGCCCATCACGGCGACATTCATGGCCTCGACGCCCGGATAGGCGAGTTTCCAGGTCGGCATCTGATCGCGCAGGTAGGTCTGGATGCTGTCGGCCAGTTCCTGAAAGGTGGTCGAGGTGGTGCGTCCGCAGCCCGGGCAGGCAATCACCATCGGCGTGAATTTGCGCATGCCCATGGTCTGCAGGATTTCTTGTCCGACAATGACTTCGCGGGTGCGGTCGCCGCCGGGTTCGGGCGTCAGCGAAATGCGGATGGTGTCGCCGATGCCTTCCTGCAGCAGCACCGACAGGGCCGCCGTCGAGGCGACGATGCCCTTGCTGCCCATGCCGGCTTCGGTCAGGCCGAGATGCAACGGGTAGTCGCAGCGCCGGGCCAGTTCGCGATACACCGCGATGAGGTCCTGCACGCCGGAGACCTTGCAGGACAGGATGATCTTGTCGCGCCCCAGACCGAGTTCCTCGGCCCGCACGGCATTGTCGATGGCCGACGTCACCAGTGCTTCGTACATGACAGCCTGCGCCGCCCATGGTTCGGCGCGCCCGGCATTCTCGTCCATGATGCGGGCCAGCAGCGCCTGGTCCAGGCTGCCCCAGTTGACCCCGATGCGCACCGGCTTGTCGTACCTGCAGGCGACTTCGATCATCTGCGCGAACTGGGTGTCGCGCTTGGCGCCCTGTCCGACATTGCCCGGATTGATGCGGTATTTGGACAGCGCGCGGGCGCAGTCGGGATAGGCATTGAGCAGCGTGTGACCGTTGTAATGGAAATCGCCCACCAGCGGCACATCGATACCCATGCGATCGAGCTGTTCGCGAATCGGTGCGACGGCGGCAGCGGCCTCGGCATTGTTGACCGTGATGCGTACCAGCTCCGAACCGGCACGCGCCAGTTCCTTGATCTGGATCGCCGTGCCGATCGCGTCGGCGGTGTCGGTATTGGTCATCGATTGCACCACGATCGGGGCGTCACCGCCGACCAGCACGGCGCGCTCGCCATGGCGAATTACCACCTGGCGGGCAGTGCGTCGCACGGACGGTCCGGATGCGATCGGCAAACAAACGGGCATTGGTTTCATGGTCATTTCACACTGATTCGGGCAACGTTGTTCTTTGCGGCGGATTGCAGTGGCAGTGGCTGGCCGCGCAGCGTTGCGTCCACGCCGGAGGCATTGCCGACCACCAGCGTCACCGGTTCGGAAATGGTGAAGGTCTCGGTGGTGCCGGCGTGATACAGCTTCGATGCGACCGCACTTTTGCCGGTTCCACGCACTTCGATCCAGGAATCGGCGCGCAGATTGAGCACCAGCTGGTTATTGTTCGCATCGGCCGTGCTCGCGGCAGCAGGCGTCGACAGGGGTGCGGTCGGAGTCACCGCCAGCGGCGCTGCCACGGATGGCACTGTCACGGCGGGCGCCGGCACGGCGACCGGACTGACCAGCGGTTTGCGCTCCGGCTCTGGCACCACGTCGACGTTTTCCGTGACCGTCGGCGTCGATTCCGTCGCCTGTTCGGCGACCTGCGGACGAATCGACGCAAACACCGACGATGCCTTGGCCAGAGCCGACTCCAGATCCGGTGGCAACATGCCAAACCGTTGCGCTGCCACGCCGATGCCGGTGCCGACCACCACCAGCAGCAATACCGAATACCAGCCCGACGAAATGCGATGGTGATTGCTCGACGTCAGACGCGTATCGGAGAAATGCGCTGGCGCCATGGCGCGCCGTGCCGGCATCGCGTGGCTGGCCGCCACGGCGTCGGCAGGCATCATGGCCAGCAACGGCACCGGGTCGATTTTCAACAGCTTGGCATAGGCCCGCACAAAGCCGCGCGCACTTGCCGTTCCTGGCAATGCGGCAAGGTTATCGTCTTCGATCGCCTGAATCTGGCGCGGGGCGAGATTGAGCTGGTTGGCGACGTCTGCCACCGACCAGCCGCGCGCCTGACGTTCGCGCGACATCTGGGTACCCGGGGTCATGCTCTGTGGCACGCTATTGTCGGCCGACTCGGTGACAGGCGCCACCGGCGGCATCACGCCATCTTCACTCATCAAAAGCCCCGCGCTGATACGCTGCAAATTCCTGCGAGCCTGGATACCGGCGCCGCAACTGGGTGGCCAGGCTGCTTTCAGCAGCCCGATCGCCCATCTTGTGTTCAATCTTGATCGACAGCCAGAGCACTTCGGCGCTGAAGACATCGGCCTTGAGCAGACGGCCTGTATAGAACCTGGCCTGCTCGTATTGACCGCGCCCGTAATGCATTTTCGCCAGATTGACACCGGCCGACGCATTGTTCGGATCAAACTGGAACGCCTGCCGGAAATACTTCTCGGCGGCGGCCTCGTTGCCCAGCTTCAGGCTGCACAATCCGGCGTTGTTGAGGGTCTTGGATGGATACTGATAGCTGGGGCTCTTGAGGGTCGTCTCGAAATACGTGATCGATTCCTGCACGCGCCCGTTCTGGCAAAGGAACCAGCCGTAGTTGCTGGTGAAATCGGCATTGTTTGGCGCCAGCCGGATGGCACTGAGAAAATTGTCATCGGCCAGCTTGGTTTCGCCCATATCCATGTAAATCAGCGCGCGCACGCTATACGCATCGGCCAGGTTAGGGTCGGCTTGCAGGGCTTGCTTGAGCTCATCCAGCGCTACCGCCATCTGCCGCTGCTCGTAGTAACCGATGGCCAGCTCAAGCCGGATCTGGCCGCGGCGCTGCGCGCTGGTTTGATCCGAGGTGGTCGCCAGTTCGGTTTGCGCCCCGGCTAGTGGCGCAGAAGCGCCCTTGCTTGCACATCCGGACAGCGCTGCGGCCATCAGGCCGGCGCTCAGCATTGCAGCTATTTTCAACACGTATGTCACGAGGCGATCTCCACCAGCCGACCGAAGTCCTTGCCGAATTTTTGTTGATACTCCGCCATTTTTTGCATGCGCTCCTGTACCTTGGTCCGATCCTGCACTTCGCCGGCCAACTGGCCGCAGGCAGCATCAATATCGTCGCCGCGCGTCTTGCGAATGGTGGTCACGATACCTGCATCCATCAGGATCTGGGCGAATGCCTTGATCTGCGGATTATTGGATCGGGTCAAGCCGGATTCGGGAAACGGGTTGAATGGAATCAGGTTGAATTTGCACGGCACCGGCTCGGCCCCGTGGCGCACCAGTGCCACCAGTTCGCGGGCATGCTGCTCGGTGTCGTTGACGCCATCAAGCATGCAATATTCGAAAGTGACAAAATCACGCGGCGCGTACGGCAGATAGCGCAGGCATGCCGCCATCAATTCCTTGAGCGGATACTTCTTGTTGAGCGGCACCAGGCTGTCGCGCAATGCGTCGTTGGAGGCGTGCAGCGAGACCGCCAGCGCCACCGCGCAATCCTGCCCCAGCTTGTCGATCATCGGCACGACGCCTGACGTCGACAGCGTGACGCGGCGGCGCGACAGTCCATACGCATTGTCATCCAGCATGAGCTTGAGGGCGGTGACTGTCGGCTCGTAATTGAGCAGCGGCTCACCCATGCCCATCATGACGACGTTGGTAATCTGGCGTTCGCCTTTCGGGCCGGGTTCGATGCCTTTGGTCTTGCGCAATTCGAATTCGGCCATCCACAGCTGGCCGATGATTTCACCGACCGTCAGGTTACGATTGAATCCTTGCTTGCCGGTGGAACAGAACCGGCAATTGACTGCGCAGCCCGCCTGCGTCGAAATGCACAGCGTGCCACGATTTTCTTCCGGAATGAACACGGCTTCGACTGCATTGCCCTGGCCGACATCGAGCAGCCATTTGCGCGTGCCGTCGGTCGAGGTATGGTCGCTTATCACGGCAGGTGATGCCACCACTGCACGCGTTGACAGCTTGTCGCGCAACGACTTGGCCAGATCGGTCATGGCAGAAAAATCGCTGGCGCCGAATTGGTGGATCCAGCGTTGTAATTGTTTGGCGCGAAACGGCTTCTCACCCAGTTCACCGCAATATGCGATCAACTGCGCAGGATCGAGGTCCAGCAAATTGGTGAGTGCCATCATTAGCCTTGCGGTGTTATCGCCGGTCTGCACGCGCCATCATGGCAGCGTGCCGACTGGCACTGTTCTATTATCGGGAATACACGTTCAGCGCAGCGAAGAAATACGCGATTTCGACCAGTGCGGTTTCAGTCGCATCCGAGCCATGAACTGCATTGGCATCGATCGAATCAGCGAAATCGGCGCGAATCGTGCCCTTGTCAGCTTTCTTCGGATCGGTGGCGCCGAGCAGGTCACGATGCTTGGCAACGGCGTTTTCGCCTTCCAGGACTTGCACGACAACAGGACCGGAGATCATGAAATCAACCAGATCCTTGAAAAACGGACGCGCAGCATGCACGGCGTAGAAACCTTCGGCCTCGGCACGGGACAAATGCATCATGCGGGAAGCAATGATTTTCAGACCGGCATTTTCAAAACGGGTGTAAATTTGACCAATGACGTTTT
Organism: Actimicrobium sp. GrIS 1.19; assembly: GCF_035984655.1. Taxonomy (NCBI): domain Bacteria; kingdom Pseudomonadati; phylum Pseudomonadota; class Betaproteobacteria; order Burkholderiales; family Oxalobacteraceae; genus Actimicrobium; species Actimicrobium sp. GrIS 1.19. The sequence continues at coordinate 81,703 of NZ_JAXCHT010000017.1, forward strand.
TTGCAACTGCGTCTGGCTTGATAATTGACAAGGTGCGTTCGGTTGCCATATGTAAAAACTCCAATAAAATGAAAGGGTTAAGTGGGAATATTGATAATCCGATGAACCTTTGATTTTAGCATGAAAGACCCCAAATAAGACCACTGACGGTTGCACTACAGCAGTCAGGGAGTCTAATGTCGGTCGGCACGGCGTTGACGCGGCAGATTATTCGGCCCGCATGCGGTAACCTGACCGTGTTGTTGCACAAATCATCACATTGCATTTTTTACGGAGGCACCATGAATCAACAATTTGGCAATACCTATGTGACCGGCGAACTGGCCCAGGCTGCCGGCCACCGCGTCTTGCGCAACACTTACTGGCTGTTGGCGCTGTCAATGATCCCGTCGATCCTTGGCGCCTGGCTGGGCGTTCAGTTCAACTTCACCTTTTTTGCCGGCAGTCCGTTCGTCGGCTTCATGGCGTTCATGGCGATCGCATTCGGCTTCTTCTATGCGATCGAAAAAACCAAGGATTCAGGCTGGGGCGTGGCGGTGCTGCTCGGCTTTACGTTCTTCATGGGCCTGATGCTGTCACGCCTGATCGGTCATACGCTGGGCTACTCGAATGGTGGCACGCTGGTCATGACCGCGTTCGGCGGCACGGCAAGCATTCTGGGCGTGATGGCAACCGTGGCAACCGTCTCGAAACGCGACTTTTCAGGAATGGGCCGCTGGCTGTTCGCAGGTATGCTGGTGATCTTGCTGGCTGCCGTTGCCAACATTTTCCTGCAGATGCCGGCGCTGTACCTGGTCGTTTCCGTGCTGGCGATCGGGATTTTCTCGGCGTATATCCTGTATGACGTGCAGCAGGTGCTCAATGGCGGCGAAACCAATTACATCACCGCGACATTGAAGATTTATATCGACGTGTACAACATCTTTGCCAATTTGCTGTCGCTGCTGGGCATTTTCGGCGGCTCACGCGACTGAACATTGGTCAGCGCAAAAAAGCCAACCTTCGGGTTGGCTTTTTTTCGACTTTCAATCCCTCAGGCTGGCAGGGAGGACGCTGCTGGAAGGCGCAGCCGCCCGTGAAAACGCGCCACTTTTGCGGCACGCTCAAATCACACCAACCGACGTGAAAATCCTTTTCTCCCCCGTCGAAAACGACGCCCGCTGAATATAGCCATCCACAACTTCGTAGATACAGAGCATTTCAATCGTGCCGAGCCCTTCGGGAAAATTGCGGGTGATGATTTCCGAATCGGTGACAACGTTGCCGACTACGACACGTGACAGCAACCGCGCATGCAGGTCAGGCTCGTCGAATCGCACCAGAAAGCGCGCGCGAAGCTGTTCGTGTCCACGCGCGATGCAGTCGCCATGCAAAGTGAATTGTTCGGCGTCTGGCGCATAGGTTCGCAGCAGCGCATCGATATCTTTTGTATTGTATGCGTCGAGCTGCGCTTGCACGATGAAGACGGGTGAAGGTGTCATGATGTTGGTCGATGGCAGGTTCAGAAAATGGGGCCGATAGCGCTACCAGCGCGCGTCAAGCGCGGCGATCATTGCGCGTCAGCCCTATAGATAGGGACGGATGTTGGCCATCGCGCGGGCAACGTATTCGTCCTTTTCGCCAACAGGAGCGACATAGTGAAGCGCGCTTTTTGCTGCCTCCTCGCCTTCGGTCCGTGCAATAACCCAGGCGGCCAGATATTGCGACGCGAAGCATCCACCAGCTGTCGCCACATTGCCTTTTGCAAAGAACGGCTGGTTCAACACGTCGACGCCCGCTTCGATAACCCAGGGCTTGGTCGTCAGGTCAGTGCACGCCGGCACGCCGCTTAACAGACCCAATTTGGCAAGCAACAGCGTTCCGGAGCACTGTGCACCAATCAGTTGCCTGGTCGGGTCGAGGTTAAGTTGGGACAGCACGGTCTCGTCAGCAACGATTTCACGCGTTTTCATGCCGCTGCCGACCAGTACCACGTCAGCCTCGGACGCCTCTGCAAGGGTTGATTGCGACTGGATGACGACACCATTCATTGACGTTACTGTCTGTGCAGGACTGGCCAGCGTTACGCGCCAGCCGGGTTTTTTGATGCGATTCAGGACGCCCAGGGCGATGAAGGAATCCAGCTCGTTAAAGGCATCGAAGGTGAGGATGGCAATGTGCATGAGGACGCGTCCAAATATTAGTCGAGGGTAGAAATCAATCAGTGGCGATAACGATCTGTTCCGGGTGAACGCTTGCCGCTACAGATAGCCGGCACATCAAGGACCCGAAACACGTCGTTGCTAACATCATGGCCTTTGTCGTTCGAAGAAATCCCAGATCAGTTTCGCGCCGTCCGGCGCCATCGGTGATGGGCCCAGCAGGCGCGGACGACGCCAGTAAGGTTGCGGAAGACCATGGCCGCCATCCTGAATGGTCACAAGCTCCACTTCCACGTTGCCGTCATTGCGCCAGACCGTGTGCCCAACCTTTGCGTTATCGTCGCCGCTCAACGGCGCCGGGATCGTGGTGGGTGTGCCGCCGATCTTGTTGATGTCAGCAAAATATTGCCCTGACTCGCGCGAAGACTGGACATTGCCGCCCTTGAAGAACAGGCCAAACAGACTGGACTCGCCACCCGCGAATGGTACCAGCGGGTCCTTGGTGCCATTCATGAACATGACAGAACTGCCCTGCCCCGCAGGCTTGCATTTGAAATTCTCCGCTGCCGGCACATTTGCCGAGACCGCCGCCACCGCGCGAAACCGGGAAGGCGCTTCCAGTGCCAGCCGAATCGACATGAAGCCGCCCGACGATACGCCCGTCGCGAACACGCGATTCCGGTCAACACCGATTTCAGTGATCAGCTTGTCCGCCAGAGCGACCATGAATCTGACATCGTCAACCTCGCGTCCGTTAAGTGTGAAGTCGCCGATTTTGCTGCAGTCGTTCCAATCGGACGAGCCGGCATCGGGGTAGACCACGGCAAAGCGATGTTGGTCGGCAAGGCGATCAAAACCGTACCCGGTTTCGAGGCGAATTTGCGCGCCATTTTGTCCCGAGCCATGCATTACCACGAGCAGCGGCCCACCCTTCGGCAAGTCCTTCGGAAGGTAGGTGCGGTAAGTACGCTTCAGCTCACCCACCTCGATCGACGCCTTGGTCACTGTGCCAGACACTTGCGGCGGTTCGGGATCGGGTGAATAGATGAAATATCCGAACAAGGCGCCGCAGACTGCCATCAGCGCGAGCAGGCCATAGACGCAGGAGCGCAGAAACCCAAGAAATTTTTTCATGAACATCGTCCGGCTCTTCAGGATTGCGGAAAATGCGCGGGTGCCGCGGAATACCTGGCATTCCACTTCGCAATATCGACGCCTTTAACCAGCAGCCAGAGACAAAATGCAGCTTCGCCGATAAAGGGTAAAAGCAAAATCGCCGGACTAATCAGGTTTGAAATCGCGGGGACGAATAGCACTGAAAAACAGTTGATTACATAACTTGCTCCAGCAACCTGCATCAGGACGCCGATAAACTTCGGAAAATAGCCGGATTTAAAAATCAGATAGCCATAAATAATGCAGGTGCAACCAAAAAGGATGAGGGCGATATTGAACGCAAAATTGTGCGCCCTCAGAGCGAGGCTGGCAAATGCGTGCAGCTGTGCCGGCTCGAATGCCTTCACCAAACCTGCATTCGTTAATAGCGGCAATACAAAGAGCAAAAACATCTTGCTGAGCGTTTCAACAGAAACCGATATGAGATTGAAGAAGACGGCCAACAGGACGAGGTTCTTGTCGACGGGCCTGAGCAACAGATACAAGAACCACGAGAGCGGAATGACACACACGACCAGCATCAGGTTGGCAAAAATTCCGAGGTTCCAGAGCGTCGCCGAGGCAATGATATTTTGGGCTGAAAGCGCGGCATCGCCCGACACAAGCAGATGGTTGATGACGAACCCTTCTGCAAAGATACCGAGCGCGATCACCGCCAGATACAGTGCGCCGGCCATGCGTGCCTGCCATTGAGGGGAAGTCTTGTGAATTCCAGTTTTTATCATCAATTCTCTCTCAGGATTTCAGGTTGTCTCGCATTCACGTTCACCTTGGCGCGACGCGGGGGTCGCCGACACATGTTGCCATAAAACAGTTGGCGAATGCATATTAGATGAACGACGTGAACCGAGGCCCGGCCGCAGCCGCAAATATGAGGAAGCGAATGCGGAAAAGGGACCTTGAGAGAGACGCGTCTCACTGCCCTGCCAGACTTGCAGGGTACTGATTGCGTCAAGTTCTGTCGGCTAATGCGAGCTTGATTCCGAACGAAACAAAAACGGCGCCGATAAGGCGATTGAGCCAAAGTGCGACGAACCGATTGGCTTGCAGCCGCTGGCTGGCATATGCCGACGAGATGGCGAGGAAGTGACACCAGAGCATGCCGTTGACGTTGAAGATCAAACCCAATGCAATGAAAGCCAGCGCCTTGCTGGATGCATCGGGACTGATGAACTGCGGAACGAATGCGAGAAAGAATAATGCGACCTTCGGGTTCAACACATTCGTCAGAAATCCTTGTGAAAATAGTCGACGGTACGGCAGCGGCGGCGGCGGCAACGTCGCGACGTCGGTGGCAGGCGTGCTCCTGGCGCGAAGCAGCGCAATGCCGACGTACACCAAATAAATCGCACCAATGTACTTGACCACAGTGAAGGCAGTGGTCGACGTGGCGAGCACGGCCGATAAGCCCAACGCTGCGGCAAAGACATGGACCAGCGTCCCTGTGCCGATGCCAAGCGCCGCGGCCGACCCTGCCCGCCACCCTTGCGTGGCACTGCGCGACATGATGAGCAGTGAATCAGGCCCGGGCGCTATGTTCAGCAAGAGCCCGGAGATGACGAATAAAGCAAGATTCTGTGTGCCGAACATGGGGACTGCTCCAGAAAGCCAAGGGGGTGTCGACGCCATGGCGCGAACCAGTTTATCGACAGGGATCGGGATATCTGCCTGGGAAGAAGGCGGCTCCTCAGCTACTCAAATCAAACACGGCGATGGATTCGACGTGCGCCGTATGCGGAAACATGTTGACCACGCCAGCCTGCTCCAGCGCATAGCCGGCCGCCACCAGCAACTGCGCATCGCGCGCCAGCGTCGCCGGATTGCAGGAGACATACACGATCCGTTGCGGCCGTTGCGCCGGCGTCAGCTCGGCCAGCGCCTCGCACAAGGCCATCGCGCCCTCGCGCGGCGGGTCAACCAGATAGCGATCGAAGTAGCCGAGTGTGCGCAGGTCGTCGGCGCTGATGTCGAACAGGTTGCGACAGGCAAAGGTGGTCTTGGCCTCCAGCCCATTTTCGCGGGCATTTTCCAATGCCCGTTGCGTCAATGCGGTACTGCCCTCGATGCCGACCACGGCGCGCGCCTGCGTGGCAATCGGCAGCGTGAAGTTGCCCAGCCCGCAGAACAGGTCGGCGATGCGGTCCTGCGGTTGCGCTTCCAGCAGGCGCAACGCACGCGCTACCAGGACCCGGTTGATCTGGTGATTGACCTGGGTGAAGTCGGTGGGCTTGAACGGCATGCGGATGCCGAATTCCGGCAGGGTGTAATGCAGTTGCTGTCCGCCCGGGTAATATTGGGTCGCACTGTCGGGGGCGGGATCGCGCTGCAGCCACCACTGCACCTGATGCTGGTCGGCGAACGCCTTGAGCGCGATCTCATCCTGCGCCGACAGCGGCGCGAGGATGCGCAACACCAGCACCGTGAGGATGCCGCTGGCACCCTCGCCCACGGCCAACTCGATCTGCGGCACCTGTTCCATGATCGACAGCGAGGTAATCAGTGCGCGCAGCGGACCGATCAACGCCGACACGTTCGGCGGCAGGATGGCGCAACTGGTCATGTCGATCACATAGATCGATTTCTTTTCGTGGAAGCCGATCAGGATGCCGCCCTTTTTCGGCACATTGCGCACTGACAGCCGGGCACGGTAACGATAGCCCCAGGTCGGGCCATGGATCGGTCGCATCAGCATGCCGGCGCGCACCTTGCCGATATGCCAGAGATTGTCTTCCAGTACGCGCTGCTTGATCGCGACTTGCGCCGCCGGGTCCAGATGCTGCATCGCGCATCCGCCGCACACGCCGAAGTACGGACATTTGGGCGTGATGCGCATGGCCGACTCGCGTACCAGCGTGGTCATGGTCGCGGCTTCCCACTTGGACTTTTTGCGAAATGACAGGTAGCCCACGCGTTCGCCCGGCAATGCGCCTTCGACAAAGATTACCTTGCCGTGGGTGCCGTCCTCATTGGTCAGATTGCCGACGCCGCGCGCTTCCATGTCGAGGGAGCGGATGTCGAGAAGTGTCTGCTGCATAAATGGTGTGCTGAAAGGCCGCCAGGGCCGGTGAATGAAAAATCGTCTACAACAATGCGTCGCGGCTGACCCCATGTGAAGCAAACGCACGCTTGAGCTTGACCAGCGCTTCCTGCTGGATCTGGCGCACCCGTTCGCGCGTGACACCCATTTCCGCGGCCAGCTGTTCCAGCGTGGCCGGATCATCGTTATCGAGGCCGAAGCGGCGCATGATGACAATGCGCTGCTTGTCCGGCAATTTCTTGAGCCAGTCGCGCACCAGGATCGTCATCTCATGCTGTTCGGCGCGCGCATCCGGCCCTTCCGTGACATCGCCGGGCAACAAGTCCATCAGGCTGGCCTGCGGGTCATTGTCCAGTGGCGCATCGAGCGAGGTCGCGTGTTCCGACAGGGCCAGAATATCCTGCACGTCCTCGACCGGCCGATCGACCAGATGGGCGATGTCTTCGACGGTGGCATCCTTGCCGTCGTGGTGCTGCGCTTCAAGATGATATTTGGCGCGCAGGATCTGATTCAGTTCGCGTACCATGTGGACCGGCAGACGCACGGTGCGGGCCTGGTTCATGATGGCGCGTTCGATGCTCTGGCGGATCCACCAGGTCGCGTAGGTCGAAAAACGAAAGCCGCGTTCCGGCTCGAACTTGTCGATGGCCCGCATCAGGCCGAGATTGCCTTCTTCGATCAAATCCAGCAGCACCACGCCACGGTTGATGTAGTGCTTGGCAATCGACACTACCAGCCGCAAATTATGCTCGATCATTTTTTGCCGGGCTTCGAACTCACCGGCCTTGGCCAACGTGGCGTAATGCACTTCCTGTGGCACGGTCAGCAAGGGACGCGTACCGATCTGGTTCAGGTAATGCTGGGTCGCATCGGTCGAGAGTTCCGAGGCGAGCACTTTCTTGAGTTCGTCGACCGTTTCGGTCAGCACCACGCCGCCATTGACCAGGATCTCAACGGTCCCGTCGTCGCCTTGCACGCCGGCCGCATTCAGTGGTGTATCGAGCGCATCCTCGGTGGCGTCATCGTCATCCAGCAGATCGTCGCGATTCGTGGTCATTTATCGGCTGGGCAGGAATTTCGAGGGGTCAACAGGTTTGCCCTGCTGACGAATTTCAAAATGCAGCTTGACTGAATCGGCATCGGAATTGCCCATCTCGGCGATTTTCTCGCCCTTGGCGACGTTCTGTCCCTCTTTGACCAGAATGGTCTTGTTGTGCGCATAGGCCGACAACAAATTGCTGGTGTGCTTGACGATGACCAGGTTGCCATAGCCACGAATCCCGGCCCCGGCGTACATGACCTTGCCGGCGCCGGCGGCAATGACTTGCTGGCCGCTCTTGCCGGCAATGTCGATACCCTTCTTGCCGTCGTTGTACGTGCCAACGATCTTGCCTTCGGCGGGCCAGATGAAGTCCACATTTTCTTCGTCAGGCGGGTTGGTGTCGACCGGCTTGTCGCTCGGCTTGTCGTTCGCCTTCTCGGCAGGCCTGGCCACGTCAGGACGGATTGCCGCAACCACCGGCGCGCTCGATCCCGTGTCCGGCTTTTGCAACTCGGCCAGTGCGGCTTCCGAATACGGCCGCTTGTCGCCGCGCGGTCCGGTCTTGACGCTACCTGGCGGCATGGCCGCCGGCGCCGATACGGCGGGCTGGGATGAGGACGGTGCACCAAGCGGCCGCACGTCGACACCGGAACCGGTGTTGACGCTGCCGGTTTGCGGCGCGCCGGCTGGCGGCAGTACGCGCAGCACCTGATCAACGCGAATATCGTTGGGATTGGTCAGATTGTTCCAGCTCACGAGGTCACGATAATTCTGGCCAAACTCCGTGGCGATGCGCACCAGCGTCTCGCCTTTTTTTACGGTGTGGAAACCCGGTTCGTCGGCTGGCCGGACTGCGAGGGCCGGCTCACCGGGGCTTTTGCTGCCGGCCGAGGTGGTGGCCAGATCGACTACCGGCGCAGTATGGGGCGTATTGGCGCAACCGGCGATGACGCCAGTCAGTGAAATGAGGAAAAGCGCGGGGATTAGTTTCATTCTGATTTGGTTCGTTGATCGGTATAAAGCCGACTGTCAAACGGTACCTGCACGCAGTGGCACGAAATGACAGTCTTCCAGTGTGGTGTGGGTCCATTCGAATTTGCCGACACGTTCAATCAGTTGCAACACCTGATGACGGGCGCCGACCGGCGCCACCAGCCTGCCGCCAACTGCCAGTTGATCGAGCAGAGCCTGCGGCACTTCGAGTCCGGCAGCCGCCAGAATGATGCCGTCAAACGGGGCGACTTGCGAGAGGCCGAGCATACCATCTCCGTAATGCAAACGGATATTTGCAATCCGCATTGGCCGCAGGTTGCTGCGCGCCAGTTCGTGCAGCGGCCGGATCCGTTCGATGGAATACACTTCCTTGGCCACCAGCGACAGCACCGCGGCCTGATAGCCGCAGCCGGTGCCGATTTCGAGCACCCGCGTGAGCGTGCCGCCGTTGCGCATCACTTCAATCATGCGCGCCACGATGTAGGGTTGCGAAATAGTCTGGTGGTAGCCGATCGGAATCGAGGCATCGACATAGGCCTGCGCCACCAGTCCGGGCTCAATGAACAGATGCCGCTGCACCGCCTCCATCGCCGCCAGCACCCGGGTATCCGATATTCCCTGCTTGACCAGGCGCGCCACCATCGCCTTGCGCACGCTGTCCGACACCAGTGGCGCCACCCGTTGCGGGCTCGGGTTGGCGCGCCGCTCGACCTGCATCGGCGCCGCTGGCACAGGCCGGGACTGGGCCGGATTGAGCGCTGCGTTACGCGTCGCGGTTTGCGGCGTCGCCACCCGGCGGGTTGGATCGGCCGGTGCATTGCGCGCCTGCTTGTCGACCACCGACGATAACGAGAGCGGAAAGCGCCGGTCCTTGTTGGTCATGCCAGGGCATTCTTCAAGGCGTCGAGTTGGGCGCGATGCGTCAGGTCGATCTGCAGCGGCGTGATCGACACCTTGCCCAGCGCGGTGGCATGGAAGTCGGTGCCCTCCCCGGCATCCTTGGCCTTGCCCGCCAGACCAATCCAGTAAATCTGGCGGCCATGCGGGTCGGTGGCCTTGATCACGCCCTCCGACTCATGCCGTTTGCCAAGCCGGGTGGCGACCACGCCCTTGAGCGATGCATACGGCAAATTGGGAATGTTCACATTCAGCAGATACGGCTTTTGCAGGCTGTCGAATTTGCGCAGCACAATCTCGCGCGCCATCCGCGCCGCCGAATCCAGTTCGGTCCAGCCCTTGTCGACCTGCGAAAACGCAATGGCCGGAATGCCGAACAGATACCCCTCGGTGGCCGCCGCGACGGTGCCGGAATACAGCGTGTCGTCGCCCATGTTCTGGCCCTGGTTAATGCCGGAGACAATCAGGTCGGGGCGAAACGCCAATACTCCGGTGAGCGCCACGTGCACGCAGTCGGACGGGGTGCCATTAAGGAAATGAAAGCCGTTGGAGGCGGTATATAAAGACAACGGCCGGTCCAGCGTCAGCGAGTTGGAGGAGCCGGAACGGTTGCTGTCGGGCGCCACCACCACGATCTCGGCAATCGATGCCAGCGCATCGGCCAGCGCCACAATACCGGGGGCGAGATAACCATCGTCATTACTGATCAGGATTTTCATGCAAAGATTTTACCTGAAGCACTATGCGCAGAACGGCGCTCGGCCAACAAATTACGGCATAATCGAAAAAAGCAAACGACCGTTCGTTTTATAAAAAGGAGACCCGCAATGAAAGCCATCGTCTGTAAAACCTGGGGACTGCCCGACACGCTCACCGTCGACGAGTTGCCCGATGTCGTGGCCGGTCCCGGCCAGGTCGCCATCGAGATCCGCGCCGCCGGGGTGAATTTTCCGGATGTCCTGATCATCCAGAACAAATACCAGTTCAAACCCGAGCTGCCCTTCATTCCCGGCAGCGAACTGGCCGGCACGGTCATCGCCGTTGGCGACGGCGTCACCCAATACAAGCTCGGCGACCGGGTCATCGCGTTCAGCGCCCAGGGCGCCTTCGCGCAGCAGATCGTGGTACCGGTGCAGGCTGTCATGCCAATGCCGCCGGAAATGCCATTCGATATCGCCGCCGCCATCACACTGACGTATGGCACCTCGCACCATGCCGTGGTGGATCGGGCGCAACTCAAGGTGGGTGAAACCATGCTGGTGCTGGGCGCTGCCGGCGGTGTCGGGCTGGCTGCGATCGAAATCGGCAAGGCCCTCGGCGCACGCGTCATTGCCGCTGCCTCGACCGATGAAAAGCTGGCGGTCTGCCGCGAGCATGGCGCCGATGTCACCATCAATTACAGCACGCAGGATCTGCGGGAAGCCATCAAGGCGGCCACTGACGGCAAGGGGCCGGATGTGATCTACGATCCGGTCGGCGGCATCTATGCCGAACCGGCGTTTCGTTCGATCGGCTGGCGCGGCCGATATCTGGTGGTCGGGTTTGCCAATGGCGAAATTCCGAAGCTGCCGTTGAACCTGACGCTGCTCAAGGGCGCTTCACTGGTCGGCGTGTTCTGGGGCGAATTCGCCAAGCGCGAGCCCAAAGCCAATCTGGCCGCGATGCGTCAACTGCTCGGCTGGCTGGCCGACGGCACCATCAAGCCGCGCATCTCGGGTCGGTATGCACTGGCCGACACGCCACAGGCCTTGAACGACATGGCCGCGCGCAAGGTCACCGGCAAAGTGGTGATCGAGCCGTACAAGTGATGTGAGCGCCGGCTGCGTCATGCTGCCGGACGGGAGCGGAGCGTGCGCGAGACCCGGTCCCAGAATGCCAGCGCCAGGCGCTCGGCGGCGGGCGTGTCGGTGCTGCCGTTCATTTCGGCGCTGAGCAAGGGCGTGGCGGCGGAATCTGCGCCTTGATTGGCGTGGAGCAGGAAGGTCACGCCGGAGGTAGGCAGGCGCGGATTGCCTGCCGTTAGCCATTCTTCGGCCTGCATGCCATTGAGTGCGAGTACGCCGAAACGCAGCGTGTGCCAGCCCTTGGCGCGCTCGGTGGCTTGCTGTTCCTGCGCGGCGCGCGCCAGCAGCGTGGTCGTGGTGCTGCGCTGCGGCCGTGCATCGGTGACCAGACTGAGCGTCATGCCGTCACGGTCACTGAACGTGAACAGGGTTGCAATGCGCTCGGCGGCAACCGGCGGGCCCGCCAGAAATCCGCCAGCAAAACACGCGCCCGGCTCGGCGGGAATCTCGGTGCCGGCGCGGCCGCGCAGGCGCGCTGCGACTGCCAGCAGCTGTTCCTTTTTGCGAGTCACGGCAGGCGCTGCCGGCACCTGCGTCGAACCCGCGCCAGTGACATCGACCGTCATCAGGATCGCCTGACCATTGCTCCATTTGTAGATTTCCAGCGTCTGCGCGTCGAGCGCTGCGTCACCATCGCGAATGTGCAGCAGCAAGGTCGTGTCCGGCAACGGCGACGACGCCTCCAGCAACAGCGCGCGGCGGCTCGCGCGGTGTTCGCTGACCTGATAACTGTGCTCGATGTCCGCCACCCAGTTCCGGAATGCGGCAGCCGTCATCGGTCGCGCCTCGATCGCGATGTCGTCAACCAGCAGGTCACCCTGGGCTAGCGCGCCGTGCGGCAGATCAATGGCGAAGCGTCCGACGCATTGCGTGGCTAGCCTGAATGTTTCATGAACCGGTATTTCGGCATGCGTTCCCATCATCATCGCTGCAGCAATGAGGTCGAAGAAATATCAGGCGAAACTCACC
>NZ_JAXCHT010000018.1:0-92969 GCF_035984655.1 Actimicrobium sp. GrIS 1.19
GATTTGGCTTGGATTGAAAGATGTTCATGTTGCTGTTCGAACGATGCGTGCTCTACGACGACTTGGCGATCAGACGACTTGTGTATAACGAGGTGCCCTAAAACTGGTTTGCAGCACAGTGCCGCCCTGCCCGGTTTTTCCAAAAAAATAGCTTTACGTATAGGCCAGGGGAAAAAAGCGCGAAAAATTTTCCTGTCCCACTTTATCTTCGAATTCCGCATCATTCGTCTTGCGTAAAAATGATGCCCTATAGAAACACAATCTAGCATAGGCTAGGTCACGAGACCTTGCAAGCGGAAAAATTTCCCCACATTTGATTTATGGACGCAATGTGCGAATTTCTAAAAACCAAAAAATTGTTTCTAAGTGCATGAATTTAAATGGTATTTAATTATTTATAGGAAAAATAGAGGAAATCAGATTTCCCCGTTTACGATTTCTGGACGCGTCGCATCGGTCATTTATTGATCATTCAGATCCGCAGAAACGAATTTTTGACAACCTTTCAGTTATCCAATGGCCTGAGCACGCACCTATGCACGCTGCCAAGCTATTTTTTCCATCGCGCACGTAAAAATCCAGGGGCAGGATGAGGGAACGCCTGTTGGTGGACAAGGCGCTCCCTGGATAATCAGCAAGCGGGATTACGACTCACTTGATGAATCTTGTTTCAGATTGGTTTCCTTGTCTACGATCACCTTAATTAAATTCATGACGCGGCGACCTATGAAAGGATCATCGAATTTCAAATCCAGAGCAATTCGTCGTTTGTCCCATTTTTTGATATGACTGATCTGATGGTCGCCCAATGCGACTGGATACTTTCTCAATGTCTCAGTTTGCTTGCGAATTTTATTCGTTTTATATCCTTGACGCTGACGAACAACGTCACCGCGAGTCGCCCGGTCACTGAGTGCCGCTTCCGCGTCATCGATAACGATTTCACTTCTCACGATGCGTTCGCGCTGCATCAATTCGTAGAGGATACTCATTTCGAGCCGTTCTGGATTTGACTTCACCATACTGAGAATTGGCGCTGGCAATTTCAGAAGTTAGATTGTCTTGTTGACAGTAGGCTGTGGCAGACCGAGCGAAGTGGAGATTTCAGTTTCACTCCGGCATACGCCGATATCGAGAAAACTTTTCCATGAGAAAGCATTGCCGATCACGCTCTGCGGATGGCGATCAACATTCTCTTTGTAAGACAATTCATACAACTCTTTGTCCGTCACGGGGCCGCGCATAATGATCTTGATGGTGTCGATGCCGGCGGCGGTTAATGCCTTCCACCGATAATGCCCGGCGATGAGATGCATCTTTCCATCTCGGCGAGTTCCAGTTGCGGGAACAATTTGCACATCCGCTTTCATCTGCTTGGCAAACATAACAAACGGTGGTGCATGCCTGTTCGTCTTCAATAAGGTATTGGCGCTGCAGCAGGAGAATTCCGCCGCCTGCGGGAAATTCATGCTCTATGAATCGATGGCAAAGGTGCTTTCCGGCTGGCGTAACAGCAATGAGACACTTTGGCTGACTGACCCGCCCAACCACCAGTTGCAGCACGCGCGGAAAGACATCGTCCGCACGTACCAGAACTTCTTTGCCGGCCGCGCCGAATTCCCCGCATTCAAAAAGAATGGGCCGCAGTGACAGCTTCCGTTACCTCGACGCCAAGCAATTGAAGGTGAAGCCAGGCAACGCCAGGATTTTCCTGCATAAGCTCGGCTGGGCCCGCTACTGCAACAGCCGCGATATCGTCGGCAGTATAAAGAACATCACCGTGTCGTCGAAAGGCGGCAAATGGTTCGCGTCGATTCAGACCGAGCTTGAAGTCGTCGAGCCGGTGCCATCGCCCACCAGCGCCGTCGGTGCTGTTGTTGGCAACGCGGCAGCAATGAAAACACCAATGGCTTGCTGCGCCAATACATGCCCAAAGGCACCGACCTGTCGCACCTGACGCAGGATGATCTCGACGCCATTGCTTACCAGATGAATACCCGGTCGCACAAAGTCCACGACTACCGCAGTCCGCTCGAAATCTACGGCGAGATTATCGACAATTTGAAACAGGCCGAATCGGCTACGATCCATTAACGTGTTGCACTTGGTTCTTGACTCCGCCCATGGTAATGTCGGCAACCGGCTCAATTGAAACTCTAGGCAGGAACGCACTCGCCAAGGCGTGGTTAAATAGGGCGATTCACGTTCAGCGCTGCGGCGAATTTTGGCCGCCAGCTGGGGTACATGCTCTACTGGATCGGCGGGTTTTTCATGAAAGTGCCTGTCCACTACAAAAGTCAGACCTGCCCGTGCTGTGGACAGGTCGACAAAAATACCCGCAAGACCGAGTCGGAGTTTCTCCGTACCGCGTGCTGGCGCGAGAACAATGCAGATGTAGTTGGCGCGATCAACTTGCTTGACGGCGCATAAGTACAATTTTGTAACGCAGGGCAGGACACGGCGAGGGTTCCCGCCTGGTGCGCAAGCACTGCCCGGATCGCCTGTGAAGTAATCGGAGCAGTTAGACCGTCAACAACAGGAACCCACCAAAGCGACGTGCAAACGGTTTTGCATGCGCAGCCGCAATCCCTTTCCTTCGCGCACAAGCAGCAGCAGCAGCAGCAAGGCTGTGGTTCGGGAGGGTGTCAAGTGTTGCTTTATTGTTAAACAGGATTATGCTGCGGGACTTATGAAACCATCTGAAGCATTGGCGTCCAACCGCGCCAAAATCCGCCTTGTCGTCGAGTCGCACCGCGCCCGCAATGCGCGGGTATTCGGTTCGGTCTTGCGCGGCGAGGATACTGACAGTAGCGATCTCGATATCCTCATTGACCCGACGCCGGAAACGACGCTGATGGATGTGGCCGCCATCCAGGTCGAACTGCAACGTCTGCTTGGCGTGTCGGTTGATGTGCTGACGCCCAAGGCGTTGCCGGACAAGTTCCGCAGCCTGGTTCTTGCCGAGGCAATTCCGGTATGACCAAAACGTTGCGCGTCGCGGACTACCTCAACCACATCCTGAAGGCGATCGAGCGCATAGACCGCTACACGGCGGACATGGACGAGGTGGCATTTCTGAACAGCGAACTGGTGCAGGACGCTGTGATCCGCAACATCGAGATCATCGGTGAGGCATCGAACAACATCCAGCGCGTGGACGCGGCATTTGCTGCGCAGAACGGCAACATTCCCTGGCAGGTTATGTACACGATGCGCAATCGCGTCTCGCACGGCTACGACACGGTGGATCTGGAAATCCTCTGGAAGACGATTCAGGGCGACCTGCCGGTGCTGTATCAACAGGTGCAGGCGCTTGCGACGCGACGGTGTGATTAAGTCATTGCGCACCACGACAAAAAGCAGGCTGAACGCAAGCCGCGCACTCGATCCACGCCATGCAGACACCGTTATTTTTTGCGCGGCGGCGCCGGTTTCGGTGACGCTGGCGGCGCGGCAACCGGTGGCGCGGCCGCCGGCGCGGCAAGCGCGCCGGACTCGGCCAGATCGGTCTCGGACTGCGCCATGAACTTCCAATCCTGATAACTCGTGTGGGTCGTGAGCGGGCTGGGTCACGGTACGATTCCAATCGTCATTAACATTGTTCCGTTTTGTCGGTAATTATTGACAACTACTGATAAAACGGAACACCATCGCGACATGGAGAATAACCACCAACACATCCTCAATCTCGCCCAGACGCACGGTCTGATTCGTCCGCGCGACCTGGTCCGGCAAGGGCTGCCGCGTGTCGCCCTGACGCGCCTGGTGCAGCAAGGGCTACTGATTCGCGTGGGTCGCGGCCTGTACGCCCGTCCAGAGCGCCGCGTATCCGAGCATGGCGCACTGGCTGAAATCGCCAGCAAATATCCGCAAGCCGTCATTTGCCTGTTGTCGGCGCTACGCGTACACGACCTCACCACGCAATCACCGTTTGAGGTCTGGATCGCCATTCCCAACCGCGCGCGTGCGCCAAAAATCGTGTACCCACCGCTGCGGGTCGTGCGTTTTTCCGAAGCCACGCTGATCGACGGTATCGACGAACATCAAATCGACGGCGTGACCGTACGTGTGACCAATGTTGCCCGCACGGTGGTCGACTGCTTCAAGTTTCGTCACAAAATCGGCCTTGATGTGGCGCTGGAGGCATTGCAGGAGGCTTGGCGCGCCAAGCGGGTCGGCATGGATGCGCTTTGGCGCTATGCCAATCTGTGCCGGGTAGCGAACGTGATGCGGCCTTACCTGGAAAGTCTTCCATGAATGGCCGAAACATCGCGGCATCGGTACGTGCTCGTCTGCTCAACCGTGCACGTGAAATGGGGCAGGATTTCAATATCGTCCTCACCCGCTACGCCATTGAGCGCTTGCTTTACCGGATTAGCGTCTCAAACCACGCTGACCAATTCCTGCTCAAGGGTGCGCTGCTATTCGACCTGTGGTTCGACATTCCGCATCGCCCAACCCGGGACGCCGACTTTTTGGGCTTCGGATCGGCGGAGCTAGCGCACATCGAAAACGTCTTCAGGGAAATCTGCGCGATCGAAACACCAGACGGTGTGACGTTTCAGTCGAACTCCGTACGTGCCGCCGAGATCCGCAAAGACGCCAACTATGCTGGTGTGCGGGTACTGCTGCTTGGCGTGATTGATGGCGCCCGCTGCCAGATTCAGGTCGATATCGGATTCGGTGACGCTGTCACGCCGGGCCCGGAAGATGTGGTGTACCCGGTGATGCTGGCAGGATTCGCTGCACCGAAGCTGCGCGTCTACCCACACTACACAGTCGTGGCCGAAAAGTTCGAGGCACTGTCTACGCTCGGCATCGCCAACAGCCGCATGAAGGACTACTTCGATCTGTGGATACTGGTAATGCATGCGGACTTTGCTGGCGACACCCTCCGTCAAGCAATTCGGGCGACCTGCGACCGTCGTAAAACTGCCTTGTCCGGAAAAATTCCTTTTGGGCTTACCGAAGCGTTTGCGCAGGATCGGCAAAAGCAGACGCAGTGGCAGGCCTTCCTGGGAAAGAACCGGCTGGAAGCCCCGCGGTTGCATGATGTGATCAAGGGGCTTGCAACCTTCATGCTGTCGGTCATTGAAGCGGCCAGTGTCGACGTGGCGTTTCCAGCCCGGTGGCAGGCTGGCGGTCCGTGGCTATCTGCCGAGACAGGCTGAACGCAAGCCGCGCGCCCGATCCACGCCATGCAGACACCGTTATTTTTTGCGCGGCGGCGCCGGTTTCGGTGACGCTGGCGGCGCAGCAACCGGTGGCGCGGCCGCCGGCGCGGCAAGCGCGCCGGACTCGGCCAGATCGGTCTCGGACTGCGCCATGAACTTCCAGTCCTGATAACTCGTCTTGTTCTGAAAATGCTTGAACGGTTCGTCGAAATTGCCGACCTTGATCGGCGCGGCAGTTGACAGGCTGTAGACGCCGACGATGCCGACCCCGGCCGCCGACGGCGCCGTCAGCGTGCCCCAGCCCTCGACGCCGGTGATCGGATCGACATACAGCTTGCGCAGATGGCGGCGCACGTTTGGGTAGCGCGGATCCTTGATCAGGTCTTGCAGCGTCTGCGGCATGGTCATTTGGCCGGCCGGCGTGGTGGCGGCATAGCTGATCAGTGCGGCGCGGAATTCGGCGCCGATGTCGAGCAGTTCTTCTTCTGCGGCGCGCCGTCCGAGCAAGCCGCCGACCTGCAACGAGGCGGCCGAGGCGATGCCGATGATGGCGACCAGGATGATCAAGCTCAAATACGCAAAGCCAGCGGCGCGGCGCATCGGGGCAATCGGCTGGCGACGGGTTGCGCTCATCGCGGGTTACAGGTCGGCGTACGGTTTGCCGCTGTGGGTCTGGCCGACCGCGCCGCTCTTGATGTTGTAGACGCTGTCCTTGGTCGCGCCCTCCGGTGCAATCACGATCCAGGTGCTGCTGCTTTCGGTGATCGGATCGATCGGCAGCGCGCGCAGGTATTTTTTGTCGACCAGCTCGTCCAGCGTTTCGGGATAGCGCCCGGTGTCACCGTAAAACTTGTCGATGGTGTCGCGCGTGATGCGCAGGTTGTCGGCCAGGATGGTTTCCTTGGCGGTATCGATGCTCTGGAAATAGCGCGGCAACGCCACCGTCGCCAGCAGCGCGATGATGGCCAGCACCACCAGCAATTCGATCAGCGTGAAGCCGCGCGACACGACGTGGCGCGGGCGGGTGGAGTGTGGCATTGGCATCACCATTTTCGGTACGGCACTTTGTTCAGGCCGGTGTTGGGCGAGATCGAGTAGACATCGTAAATATCCTCGCCCTCCTGCGGGTCGGCGGCGTCGCTGTCGTAGCTGCGCTTGCCCCAGGATTGCGCTTCGGTCAGCGACATGTCGGGATTCATCGGGTCGCGCGGCAACCGCCGCAGAAAATAGATCTTGTGGTGCTTCGGATCAGTCAGGTCGGGCACGCCATCGACCAGCACGTCGAGGTCTTTCGGATAACCGCTGGCGCCGACCACCTTGAGCATGTGGCCTTCGTCGCCGGATTTCTTGTAGGCGTCGATGGCATGCCGGATGCTCCGCAGTGCGCGTCGCAATTCCTGTTCCTGGCTGCGTTGCACCGCCACCTGCGCCACCGGAATGGCCAGCGTCGACAGCACACCGAGAATCGCAAGCGTGACCAGCAGTTCGATCAGGGTGAAGCCGCGGGGACGGAGGATTCGCATGGCGCGAGGTTTACTGGATGCGCACGGTCTGCGCGGCTGGCGGGACTACCACCACGCCGCGTCCGGCCGCATCGAGTGGCGCAATCGACACGACCTGGATCGCGGAGGCGTCGGCCGGCAGCAACGAGCGGAAGGTGACGGTGGCAACCGTTCCGCTGGTGCCCGGCCAGACGCTGCCATTGGCGCGCGAGCCGTTGAGAAGGACTTGTCCTTTGGTGTCGACCTGATTGGTGAATTCGGTGCTTGCCCCGCCCTGCTTCAGGAAGTCGCCTTCGACCACCCGCACCACTTGCAGCACCTGCGGATCGAAGCCGAGCGTGACCGGCAGACTGCCGATCGCCGTGATCGACTGCATCGTCAGCTGGACCGCAAAGTTGCCGCCGACGCGCGACTCGGTCGGGCCGCGAAACGCGACCTGCGCGGCGTTGGCGGCGGTGTCGGCGCCGGCATCGGGCGCGGCGGCTGGGGCGGCCGGGATTGGGTTGTCGGCAGCGGGGGTGTTGAGTGGGGTGGGCGGAGTTACTGGCGCTGGCGCCGGCGCCGGTGCTGGCTGCGGCGCTTCGCGTTGCGGCGGTGCGATGGCGGTCGCGGTCGCCGCTTCACGATTGGCCGCGGCGGCAGCCGGCGCGTTGACCGCGCGTCCGCCGGAATCCGGCCGCTGGCGCAGGCTGGTTTCGGTGCCGGCGCGGAATTGCGCCGAATCGGCGTTCGGGTGCTGGATGTTGCGGATCAGGCGTGGCGTGATCGACAGCACAATCTCGGTCTTCTGGTTGTCGTCCGCCGCGGTGCCGAACAGGCGACCAAGGATCGGAATCTCGCCGACGAACGGCACCTTGCTGGCGCTGCGCCGGTCTTCGTCGTTGATCAGGCCGGCCAGCACCTGGGTTTCGCCGTCCTTCAGGCGCAGCACGGTGCTGGCAGTGCGGGTGCCGATCTGATAGGCCACCGTGCCGGACTTGGTTTGCAACTGGCTGACGATATTGCTTACTTCCAGCGCCACCTTGATGGCGACATCGTTGTCGAGATAGATGGTCGGCTCGACTTCGAGCTTCAGGCCGACATCGACGTAGGTGATCGACTCCGACACGAAGCCGGTGGCGGTCGCCGTGGTGGTGATGTTCGGTACGCGGTCGCCGATCAGGATCTTGGCCTTCTCGTGATTGCGCGCGCGAATGCGCGGATTGGCCAGCAGGTTGGAGTCGGTGTCGTCGGCGCGCGCCTTTACGGTGGCGGTCGGGCTGCCCACACCGATGGTCGAATTATTCTGATGCGCCAGATCGCGCAGCGCCAGGCCGGTGCCGCTGGCCAGCGACGTCGCCAGCGGGGTCAGCGTCAGGCTGTCGGGCCACTTGATGCCGAGCTCCTGCAGTCGGGTGCGCTTGACTTCGAGGATTTCGACTTCGAGCATGACTTCCGGCTCCGGCACATCATGCAGCGCCACCAGCTTGTCGGCCAGCTTGATGGCATCGGCCGAGTCGCGCACGATGAGCATGTTGAGCTTTTCATCGACCACCACATCCTTGGTCTTCAAGATGGTCTTCAGGGTGTTGGCCACCGTCTTGGCGTCGGCGTTGGTCAGGAAGAACGACTTGATCGCCATCTCCTGATAATCCTTTTGCTTGGCCACCGTGTTCGGATAAATCAGGATGGTGTTGGCGTCCAGCACCTGTTGTTCGAGCTGGTTGGTCAGCAGCGCGAAATACACGGCCGATTCGATGGTGCTGTTCTTCAAAAAGATCGAGGTCTTGACGTCGGTCTTGACGTCCTTGTCGAACAGGAAGTTCAGGCCCGAGGTGCGGGCGATGACCTCGAACACCTGCTTGATCGGCACATCCTTGAATTCGATCGAGATCTTCTTTTTGTAGGCGGCCGAGAGTTGCGATTCGACCGGCAGTCGGGCAGTCTTTTCGCCGATCGATGCCAACATCGCGCGCGCTGCATCATTGTTCGGGTTTTCGGTCGTGACCGTGTTCAGCTTGGCGCGCGCCAGATCGTAATCTTTCTTCTGGATTGCGGCATCGGCTTCGTCCAGCAATTGCCCATGCCGCGCACTCATCTCCAGATTGCGCAAGCCGTCGCGGGCACGTTCATTGGTGGCATCGAGGCGCTGCGCACGCAGATAAAAACTCTCCGCTTCGGGTCGCTTGCGGAGCGCTGCCATGCGATCGCCCTTTTCCAGATACGACTGGATGGCGCGCTCGCGGGTCTGAATGTATGCGGTGCGGTATTCGAAATTGGCCGGGTCGGCTTTGGCGGCGTCCTGAAACTTTTGCAGTCCCTCTTCGACCTTGTCCTGCGCGACCAGCGCTTTGCCATCGCGGAACGCGTTTTGCGCGGCGCAACCGACCACCAGCACCATCACCAGCATGCCTGTCAAAAAACGCCAACCGCTGCGTCGGCCGGATGCACTTGTACTGCGCGCGAGACGACTTGCCATCAGTCGGTTCCTCCAATGGTAAGACGTTGAACCTGCTTGAGCGGCAGATAGATAAGGGACAAGGTAGGCGGTGTGATCTTCTCGACGCGGTAGATGCCGTCGATGGTTTCATTGGCGCGCGCGATGTAGGTACTCTCGCCACGCGCCAGATAGACTTCCCAGACGCCGTCTTCGAATTTCTTGCCGAGATAGGTGAAGGTCAGCGGCGGCGCCACCGGTTTCGGCGGCGGCGCGGGCTTGACCTTCGGCGGCGGCGGTGGCGGCGGGGTCCAGTTGCGGCTGTTGAACAAGACGTCACCGCGACCACCGCCCTGTTCATCACGGATCAGCGACCCACGCGCCTGCAGGTCGCGAATCAGCACAGTGCGTTCGGCTTTCACGCTGCGCACCGGCTCGGCGCTTTTGGCGGCAACCGTGGCAGTCGGGCGGGTGACCGCTTCGGCCACTTCGCTGCTCGGGCTCTTGTCAGCAAAGAAGGCGAACAAGCCGGCGATCACCACTGCGGCCAGCATGGCCAGATGGCGCGGCTTCATCGCTGCACCTTCGCCATTTCCTGCGCAGCGGGACCGCCGGCCAGATACAGCGTGAAGCGCAATTTGGCATCCAGCACATCGCTGCCAATCGCTTCGCGCTTGAAGTTCATTTCATCGAGCGAGGCAAACGGAATCACCATCAACGTCTTTTCGCAAAATTGCCGGATCGCCGGATACGCGCCCTTGACCGGCAGCAGGATTTGATAGGTGTGGGTATCGCTGTTCTTGTCGAAGCCCGCCTTGTATTCGCCCTGGCTCAGGTTCAGGCCGGTCTTGGCGGCGACTGCGAACAGGGTCTTGATCTGCTGTTCGGCGTAGCGTCGCTCACCCAGCACTTCATAAAACTTCTCCAGGCGCTGATCGACCAGCGACAGTGGCTCGGCCGCTGGCTTGGTGGCGGCCACCAGCAACGCCGCCTGGGCGCGCGCCAGTTCGATCTGCTGCACTGCGCCCTGCGCGCGCAAATGCGGAACCAGCCACAACAACACGATTGCGCCGATCAGGCACAACAGCGCTGCCAGTCCCGCGCCCCAACCGATGCGCGCCAGCAGCAGGCGCAGACGCAACCCCAGCAGGTTGAATGCGGCGGCGTTCACGGTGCGGACTCCTGCCATTGCGCTTCAAACTGAAACCGCAGCGGCTTGTTGGCATCGAGTTCGTTGACCTCGTGCTTGATCAGCACCACGTTGGCGAAGAATGGCTGTTTCTTCAATTGCTCGATGTATTCGATCATGCCGCCGCTGGTTTTGGATTCGGCGATGCCCTTGATGCGCTGTTTCTTGGCGTCGGGTTCGAGCGACAGCAGCGCGATGGTGTCCGGTGTGGCGTCTTCGATCGCATCGAAAAAATCGGTCCACGGCAGGTTCAGTTGCAGGATCGCGGCATTGATGGCGTTGGCCTGGGCTTCCGGGATCTGGGCTTTTTTCGGTGGCGGCTTGCGCGTGGTGCGTTCGTTCAGACGCCACAGCGCCGATTGCAGCGCGGCCGTTTGCGCATTCTTGAAGCGCAGCGCGTCGAGCGTGAACACCAGCGCCGTGATGCACAGCACCAGTCCGGCCAGGCAGGCCAGCCACGTCCATGGCGCGGTGGTGAGCACCGCGCGGGCGAAGGTGCGCGGCGCGAAATCAATGCGGATCGGGCTCATCGGTATTGCCCTTTGTTGCCGGTCAGCGCCAGCGCAATGCCGGCCACCACCGAGTTGCCTTCGACATGGGCGTCGAGCCGGGTGCAGCGCACGCCGTCACTGCCCTGCACGGTCCAGTGCGCTGGCGCGTCGCCGCATAGCTGCAGCGCCGCCGGCATGGCCAGGTTCAGGCGCAGGGCTTCGCGCTGCAGATGGCGCGGCAGCCACTGGCGGTCGTGCAGCACCTCGTTGGTCATGGCAGTAGCGCGGACTGCACGCAGACGCTGCTGTGCAATGGCGCCGATGGTCAGTACATCGTCGTGCACGATGGCGAACCAGGCGTCGGGACGCAACTCCTTGCGCCAACGATTCCAGGCCGCGAAGAATTGCGGCGTGATGGCGAGCACTGTCAAATGCAGTTCCAGCGCCACCGTGCGCAGTTCCTGCAACAGCGCGCGCGGCATAGCGCAAGCCAGAAAGAGTTGGCGCGCATCCCAGTCGGCCGCCGCCTCCCAGCCGCTGATCGATTCGCCGTACAGGGTCTGAAACCGCAGCGCGCTGGCGGCTTCGCAATCGGCCAGGCGGGTGGTGTTGTCGGGCGGGGTGACGCTCCAGATGCGCACCAATGTGTCGGACAGCGTGACGGTCAGCGCCATGCCGCGACAGTTCGCCAGCACGCTGCGCAATCGCGCGACGCGCTTTTCCGATACGCTGAATTCGTCGTCGCTCCAGACGTGATCGGCCAGCACCGTGGTGCTCCGCTTCAGCCAGCCAGTGGTGCGCATCAGCGTCGCGCCCTGCGGCGACAGACCCAACTGCACGCTGGCGAGAGATTGTGTGATTCGCTCAAGCATGCAAGGTCACCCGCTTGATTTCATCGAGGGTGGTGGCGCCGCGTTTGACCAGATCAAGGGCGGCGTCACGCAGACTGCGGGTGCCGTTTAGGCGCGCGGCTTCCTTGATCTGGCGGATCGGGCGTTTTTCAATGACCAGTTCGCGGATCTCGTCGTTGAGCGTGAGGATTTCGGCGATCGATTTGCGGCCCTTGTAGCCGGTGCCGCGACAGTCACCGCAGCCTTTGCCATGCTTGAAGTCAAAATCCGACACCGCGCTGCGGCCCAGGTTGACGCGCGCCAGTTCGGCGTCCGATGGCACATACGGCATCGCGCAATGCGGGCAATTCATGCGCACCAGCCGTTGCGCCCAGATGCCGTTCAGCGCCGATACGAACGCATACGGATCGATGCCCATGTGGGTGAAGCGGCCGAACACGTCGAATACATTGTTTGCATGCACCGTGGTCAGCACCAAATGGCCGGTTAGCGCCGATTGCACGGCGATTTCGGCAGTTTCCTTGTCGCGGATTTCGCCGACCATGATCTTGTCCGGATCGTGTCGCAAAATCGAGCGCAAGCCCTTGGCGAAGGTCAGGCCCTTCTTTTCATTGACCGGAATCTGCAGGATGCCGGGCAGCTGGTATTCGACCGGGTCTTCGATGGTGATGATCTTGTCGCGGCCATTGTGGATTTCGGTCAGCGCAGCGTACAGCGTGGTGGTCTTGCCGGAGCCGGTCGGGCCGGTCACCAGCAGCATGCCGTAGGCTTCTTCGGCCAGTCCGCGCAAGGTCACCAGCGACGGCGCGTCGAAGCCGAGCGCTTCCAGCGTCAGCGCGCCGTAGGCTTCGACCATGGCGCGCTTGTCCAGAATCCGGATCACCGCATCTTCGCCGTGGATGCTTGGCATGATCGAGACGCGCAAGTCGATTTCGCGGCCGCCCGACTCAACCCGGAAGCTGCCGTCCTGCGGCACGCGGCGTTCAGCGATGTCGAGTTCGGCCAGTACTTTCAGGCGCGAGATGATGTGTTCGGCGACTTCGATGCCATTGACCGAGGTGGCGTGATCAAGCACGCCATCGACGCGGTATTTGACCGCCAGGCCGCTGGCGGTGCTTTCCAGATGGATGTCGGAGGCGCCGGCTTTCAGCGCGTCATACAGCGTCGAATTGACCAGCTTGACCGCCGGGCTGGCGGCTTCCGAGACCGAGGCGAACGACAGGATGGCGGCGGTCTTGCCGTCGCGCCGGGTGTCGCTGCCGGTATTGACCAGCGTGTCGACCGCGCGCGCGGATTCTTCCTGCTTGGACAGGTAGGCGGCAATATCCGATTGCAGCGCGAGGCGGTAGTCCGGCACGCAGCGCGCCATGGTTTCCAGCCAGGTCTGCAAGTCGATATCGAACGGGTCGGCAATGACGCCGAGCAGGCTGCCGTCGTTCAGGCGCAGCAACACGCAATGGCGCTGCAACGCTTTCGACAACGGCAGCAAATCGAAGGCCGGCGCGAACGACAGCATGTCAATGGTTTCCACCACCGCCAGGCCGAATGGCAGCGCCAGCGATTGCACCAGTTCACGCGGATCGCCGCCGAGCAGTTCCTCCAGTTCGGTGATCAGCGGACGTTGCGACTTGGCCGCCAGCGCGCGCGCGGTTTGCAGCAGCGCCGGGTCGATCTCGACCGGCGCGGCGTTGAATTGGTCGACTGCAGCGTTCAAGACATGCTCCCGGCCAGATCAAAGATCGGCATATACAACAAGACCACGATGCCGCCGACGATGATGCCGATGGCGGCCATCAGCAACGGTTCGAAGGTGCGCGTGAAACGGTCGATCCAGCGCGTGATTTCGCCGTCGTAGAAGGCGGCCGACTGGGTCAGCATCTTGCCCATTTCGCCGGAGCGCTCGCCAACGCGCAGCATGCGCAGCGAGATCGGCGTAGTCAGGTGGTTGTCTTCGAAGGCGGTCGACAGCGGGATACCGGACTGGATCGATTCTTTCGCCAGTTGCAGCCCCTGACGGATGGTGGCGGAGACCATGCCCTGCACGGTTTCCATCGCCGGCACGATCGGGATGCCGCCTTCGAGCAGCATGCCCATGGTCAGATACAGGCGCGACAGTTCATAGATGCGCACGCGCTCGCCGATGCCGGGCAGCCGGTTGATCAGGCGCGCCATGCCGCCATTCGACAAAAAGTGACGGCCGCCGATGATCAGCACCGACAGCGTGACGGCGATGCCGACCAACAGTGCCATCGTATGCGTGCCGGCGAACTGGCCCCATTCCAGCAGCACCTGCGACAGCCACGGCAGATTGCGCCCGGCGCCCTGGTACACCTCGGCGAAGCGCGGCACCACGTAGCCGATCAGAAAACCGCTGACGCCGCCGCCGACCAGCATCAGGATCATTGGATAGATCGCGGCGCTGACAATCTTGCCGCGCACCGCGTCGATGCGCTGCTGGTAGTCGATGTAGCGGGTCAATGAGCGCGGCAAATCGCTGGTGCCTTCGGCCGCCTTGACGATGCCGATGTACAGCGGCGGGAACAGGTCCGACTGCTCGGCCAGCACACCGGAGAAGCGCTTGCCTTCGCGCAGTCCGCCAAGCAGCCGGGTCAGGGTCGAGCGGGTGCCTTCGTTGGCTTCCTTTTCGAGCAGCGCTTCGAGCGCTTCGACGATGCTCAGGCCGGCATTGAGCAGGGCCAGCAGTTCCTGGCTGAACAGCACCACCGACAGGCGGCTGGCGCCCGAGCGTTTGCCGCCGAACAGCGCGCCATTGACCGCCGTGACCTTGGCCGCAAACAGCCCGCGCGCCTCGACCTGACGGCGTGCATCGGCCTCATCGATCGCGTCGATGGTGAGTTGCGATATCAGATGATCGGGCGACAGGGCGCGAACGTCGAACTGCATGGCGGCAGGCTCTGGCGGGAATCAGTTGGTGATGTCAGCGTCTTCGCCGACACCGCCGGGCTGGCCATCCTTGCCCAGCGAGGTAATGTCGTACTCACTCTTGGTTCCGGGCGCGCGGTACTGATAGGCATGGCCCCACGGATCGAGCGGGACGTTTTTCTTCAGGTAGGGGCCGTTCCATTTGGTCGATTCGGCGGGTTTGATCAACAGCGAACCGAGCCCTTCTTCGGTGGTCGGGTAGCGACCGACATCGAGGCGCATGGTATCGAGCGCTTTTTCGAACGATTCAATCTGGGATTTGGCGACGGTGACTTCGGATTTGCCGAGCTGGGCGAAGTACTTCGGGCCGACATACGCGGCCAGCAAGCCGATGATGACAATCACCACCAGCAGTTCCAGCAGCGTGAAGCCGGCGGCGCGTTGAATGGGCCGGGTGCGGATCCCGGAGGCTTGAGCAGGTAGGGTCATATCGATTTTCATTTTGGTATTGTGCCACGCACGCATCTCTACGCCGCACAAAACAGCCAGCGTGCCGCACGTCGGCATTCTTGCATTGGATCGAGGGGTTTCACTGGTGCGGCGTCGTGTTCCGCTGCTGCGCCGCTATTATTTGCTTGGCAAGATGGTGACCGGTCTTTGTGACGCGATCATGACGCTGCGGTTCTGACTCACCAGACCGTGCGCGGATGGTGCAACGCGTGCTCCACCTCGACCACCATCTGTGCCGCGGCGCGCGGGTCGCGCGGCAGACCCAGTGTGCCGTCGCGAAAACCATAGGCCAGCATTTGCGCAGCCAGCAGTTGCTCCTGCTCGGCCGCCTCGCGCAACAGCGCCAGCGCCCGCACCGGGTCGGCCGACACGCCATCGCCGGCCAGCAAGGCAGTGGCCAGCATGTACATTGCGTCCGGATTGCCGAGCGCGGCGGAACGGGCGAACCAGTCCGCAGCGATGCGGTGGTCGGGCGCGCCGCCGTAGCCATTCTGGAACTTGACATCCTCCCCGCCCTCAGCCTGACGGCTGGCGCTTGCGCGCAAAGGACGGAGATTCCTACTGTGCATACAAAACCTCTTGCATGTCGCTTCGGTGGGTTCCTGCTGCTGACGGCCTGACAGCGCCGTTCACTTCACAGGCGATCCGGGCCATGTCCGGCCCTTCTTCATTGCTCGGTTGAGACAGTTGCGCCAAGGCGCGGTCCAGCACGTTGATCGCGCCTACGACATCAGCATTGTTCTCGTACCAGCACACGGTACACAGAAACGCCGACTGGCTTTTGCGATTAGCCTTGTCGACGTGCCCGCAGCACGGGCATGTCTGGCTGGTGTAATGGGCAGGCACCTGCATGAAAAAGCCGCCGTTCCAGTAGAGCTTGTAATCGAGCTGCCGTCCAAACTCGCCCCATCCTTGGTCGAGAATCGCCCGATTCAACCCCGCCTTGGCACGTACGTTCGTACCTGGGGTTTCAATCGTGCCTTTCGACGACCTGGTCATGTTCACGATCTTCAAGTCTTCGACGGCGACCAGCGCGTGGTTGTTGCTGATGGTCGTTGTCGCCTTGTGAATGAAGTCGGCTCTTGCATTGCCAATATCACGGTGAACCCGTGTGACTTTGGCCTTGGCTTTCTTCCAGTTATGGCTGAATTTGACTTTTCTGCTCATGCGGCGCTGGTATTTCGCCAGGCGTTGTTGGTGCTTCTTAAAACTGTCTAACGGTGCGACGAAGGAGCCATCCGACAAGGTGACGAAGCGGTCGATGCCGACGTCAGCACCGACGGCGCTGATAGCCGTTGGTACCGGCTCGGCAACTTCGCGCTCAGTCTGAATCGACACGAACCACTTGCCTGCTTTTGACGACACGGTGATGTTCTTGATCGTACCGGCGATGTCGCGGCTGTTGCGGTAGCGGATCCAGCCGAGCTTGGGCAGGAAGATGCGGGCGTTGCCCGGCTCCACCTTGAATTGCTTTGCGTCCGGATAGCGGAAGCTGTCACCGCGCCCCTTCTTCTTGAAGGTTGGGAAGTCGGCGCGGCCGGCAAAGAAATTCTGGTAGGCGCGATCGAGGTCTTTCAGCGCGTGCTGTAAAGGATGGTTGGGAGCGTCAGCCAGCCACGGGGTTTCGCTGCTGTGGCGCCAGCCGGTGAGCAGCTTCGCCATCGATTCATAGCGAATGAACTTGCCGCCGGCGGCGCGATTGTCCTGCTGCAACGCCAATGCCTTGTTGAATACGAACCGGCATGCGCCGCCAAAGCGTCGCAGCGTACGCTGGTGCAGGCCGTTGGGCATCAATTCGTATTTGAAGGCTTGGCGTCGGATCATGATTGGAAGATACAGACTCGACGTCGATCGTGACAAGAGTAAGGCGAAAACAAATGCAAGGACGGCTGCGCCGTCCGCGTTATCCTTCCCCGCCCCTGAAGGACGAGGTTTGTCACGCATTCCGATCAATCAGGTCGGGCTGTGCTACTTTGCGTTTGGTCATTGGGTTCATTGTGGATGGCAGTCTCCTGCCAAATGACCGATTACACAAAATTATTTACACCCTCGCATTCCGATCAACGCGCTGCCACCGGGACCAGATGAACCTGATCGAGCTTCTCGCGATAGCTTTCAGTAAAATTCTCGATCGCGACCTGCGTCAATCCTGTCAACGGCTCGCGTTGTAACAACGACGTAGTGCACCCCTTCTGCTGATACTTCTCCAGAATCTCCATGCTCAGCTTGTGCTGCGTATCGTTCTTGGCTTCGACCGCGGCCAGCGTTTGCGAACGCTGTACCAGTGTGGCTTCCACCGCTGCTTTGGCTTCTTCGGTCTTGCGCAGCACGGCAGTGGTGTCGGCCTGCTTCTTGCCGGCCTCGACCAGTTTGGCTTCGAGTTCGGCCAGCTGTGTTTTCAGCGTCGCCTTCTCGCTGGCTGACGCCGACAGCTCCTTTTCCAGCGCTGCGCGGCGCCGCGTGACGGCCTCGGTGCCGCGCTTTGCCTCATCGAGCTTGTCCTTGGTGTCCTTGAGTTCACCATCGACGGCGGTCTTCTCGGCCACCAGCTGGGCTTTTTCCTGCTCCAGCTTGCGCTGCGCCTGCTGCATTTGCCGGGCCTGCGCCTGCGCCGCTTTCTTGTCGTCGGCAGCACTGGCCGGCAGCGCGAACGCTGCGGCCAGCACCAGCAGCAGCGTCGATTTCAACATGGTCGAGTGCGTCATCGCGGCCCCCATCAGAAACGTGCGTTCAGGTCGACTTGGAACACGTCGACCGACAGCTTGGTGACCGGCGTGCTGCCGATGCGGCGCGGCACCATCGGATCGATCAGATCCGATTGCAGCCAGCGCGCCGACAGCCAAGTGTTTTTGTCGATGCCGTAATTCAGGCCGAACAGAATGCCCTTGTTGTTGGTGCCGCCCAGACCGAAATCGGAATTGGTGAAGGCGTCCAGCACGGCATCGCTGCCGAGATAGCGATACGCCAGAGAGACATTCCAGTCGCCGCGTTCAGCCATGGTCGGATGGCCGACCTGGACCTTGCCGAGGTAACCGTAGTTGCGGCCGTCTTCGATGCGGAAGCCGGTGCGTTTCTCGATGTCGCTGCGATCAAAGCCGGTGTTCTTGACGTAGTCGCCGGTCAGGATCACGTGCACCGGATTCAATTGCGCCAGATCCAGCGAGGCGGTCAGATTGAGCTCGCGGAACTTCGAGGCCAGACCCCAGTTGACGTTCGGATCATCCGGCGCATTGACGTAGAACAGCGTGTTGCCGCGCTGGCGGAATCCGGCGGCGTATTCATAGCGGGTGACGTAGTCGGTGGCGGTCGCGTGGGTTTCGTTGGTCTCGGACTGACCTTCGATATTGTGGAACTGATACAGCGAGGCGGCCACTTTCAGTTTGGTCTGCGGCGCCAGCTTCCAGTCGAAACCGGTCTGCAGACCGACCAGGCTGCGCGAGGTGCTGCTGCCCGGATTGCCTTCGCGCAGCGGGAAATAACCGGCGGTGGCAAACGGATGGAAGTCGTCCGAGACCTTCGGCTTGACGGTCAGCGCGAAGCCTTCGAAATTCAGGTCGTCGGCCCACAGCAGATCGGTGCCGAAATACGGATTGGCGATGCGACCGGCGCTGAAACTGACCCACGGTTTCGGATCAAGCTTGATGTAGCCGCGATCGAGCACCACGCTGTATTTGTTGAAATTCTGGCCCAGCGTTTGATTGGTCGAGGTGCGATCGGTGGTGTTCCCGGTCGAGAACGTCATGCCAGCCGTGACGGTGTCCGAAATCTGCGCTGTCACGCCAAGACGCGCACGCAAACGGCTGCGGCTCTTGTCTTCCTGGGTATCGAACGACGAGGTACCGCCGATCAGTGCGTTGCCGACGATGTCGGCCGCACGGGTGTACAGGTCGTCGGTGTAATCGGCGCCGGCCAGCGTGTTGTTGCGGTTGAGCTTGGTCTGTTCGTAACGCACCCGCACGTCACCTTCGAACTTGAAGCGGCGCATCCACTCCGGCAACGCGCCCGGCTCGCCCCAGCGTTCGGTTTTGGATTGCGCCAGCACTTCCTGCTTGATCTGGTTGCGCATTTCCAGCTTGACCGCTTCGGAGATGTACGGCACCCGCACGATCTTCTTGCCATCCTTACCCAGCTCCGGCGGCTGCACTTCGGCGGCTTGCGTGGCGGCCAGTTTGGCCTGGGCGCTGACGGCGGCATCCTTGAACAGCTTGTCGGCCTTGGCGCGCGACAGCACGCCGCTGTCGACCAGCGCTTCGATCAGCGAGACGGTGGTCGCGCGCAGAGTTTCGAGGTCGGTGCGTTCATCGCTGTGGGCCGGAAAAGAGGCAGCGATCAGCGTGGTCGCCAGCAGGACGGCGGCGGCGTGCTTCGAATGCCTGGAGCGGGAGGTGGTCATGGAAGTTCTCTCGGATTAAATAAAATAAAAGGAAATGGTCAAGCCCGGCCGGTGCTGTTGATGCGCAGTCGAACCGGCTGCGGCATGTTGGCCGGCGGGCCTTCGGTAAAGCTTGGTGCATTCTTCAGCGCGTCGCGGATCGCTGCATCGGTACTCTCGTCGCCGGTACCACCGACCAATTCGGAACGCTTGATGCTGCCGTCCGGATTGATCCACAGATGGATTTCGACGCGATACACCCGCCGGCGCAGATCACTGTGCTTGCTCAGCGTGCGTTGCAAATCGGTGCGCAACACACCGGCGTAGACATTGAACGGATTACCCAACGGGCCTTTGCCAGTGCCGATCTTGCTCAGGTCTTCGCTGGTGATCGCGCCGCTGGCAAACGCGCTCGGGCCATTGCCGGCCGGCCCGTCCATCTTCAGTTCCGGGCTCGGCGCAGGCGCTTCGACCTTCGGCACCGGCTGGTCGATCTTGATTTCCTTCTGGTCCTTGGGCGGCTCAGGCGGTTTCTTTTCCAGCTTCGGCGGCGGTGGTGGCGGCGGCGGTGGCGCGGTCGGGATCAGCGAGATCTTTGGCGCCTTTGGCTTGGCGCCCTTCTTGCCGCCCAGCAGACTGTACAAACCCCAGCCGATCAGCGAGAACACCACCAGCACCACGACCGCCATGGTGGCGTACTTCTTGCCGTTGGCCGGCTTGGCTTTTTTCTGCAATGACAGATCGCTCACGTCAGACCCCAATCCGGGCCGTGACCAAGCCGACGTTGCTGATCGACAGTCGACCGGCCATGTCGATGATGTCGACCACCCGCGCATAGTTCACTTGCGGATCGCCCTTGATCACCACCGGCATCTCGGGGTCGCGCGCACGGGCTGACGCCAGCCGCGATTCCAGCTCGGGCATGGTCAGGCCGGCGCCATTCAACATCAGGCTGCCATCGGCCTGGATCTGGATGATGCGCACTTCCTTTTTTTCTTGCGTGGGCGGCTTGTTGCTCGGCTTGGGCAGATTGATCTTCAAGCCCTGCACCGAGGCGGTCGTCATCACGATAAAGATCACCAGCAGCACGTACGCCAGATCCAGCATCGGCGTGACGTTGATGGTGTCGTAAGGCTTGGCTTCGTTTTGAACTTTCATCGCATTCTTCTAGGTATTCGAACGACTGGTGACCAGACCGATTTCGGTGATGTCGACTTTCTTCAACACCTCCAGCACCTGCATCACCTTCAGGTATTGCGCGCGCGCGTCACCCTTGATGACCACCGCCTGCGCCGGATTGCCGCGCTTGAGCTGAATCAACCGTTCTTCCAGCTGCTCGAAGGTGACCGGATAGGCGTCCAGATACACATCGCCTTTTTCCGATACCGTGACCGCCTTGATGTGCGCCTTGGCCAGGCTGGCGGTCATCTTCGACTTCGGCAGCGCGACCTTGACGCCCTGCACCGAAGCGGTCGTCATGATGATAAAAATCACCAGCAGCACGTACGCCAAATCGAGCATCGGCGTGACGTTGATGTCATCGAACGGCTGGTTGTCTTCCTGGATATGCACGGTGGTGTCCTGTTAAAGCGAATGCATCTCGGCCGACTTGGTCAGGAATTCGTCGGCGAACACTTGCGTGTCGGCCGAGGTATTCTTGATACGGATCGCCAGCCAGTTGTAGCCAAACAGCGCGGGAATAGCGACGATCAGACCGGCCACGGTGGCCACCAGCGCAGCCGCAATACCTGGCGCAATCGCGTTGACGTTGACGTCGCCGGCCGCAGCAATCGCGGCGAAAGTGATCATCACGCCGACCACGGTACCGAGCAGGCCGAGGAACGGGCCGCCGGAAATGGCGATGGTCAGCAGCACCATGCCGCTGTTGAGGCGCTGGTTCTCGCGCACCATGGCGGCGTCGAGCGAAGCACGAATTGCATCAAGCGACGCATGCGACAGGCTGTTGGCCAGGCCGGCGACGATTTGCGCATCGAAGCGATGTTTCATCTCGCGCAAGCCGATCGCATACAACCCATAGATGGTCGAGCGCGGCATCAGCGGATTGGCCGCCAGCGTGGCGATGGCAGCGCTGCCCGGGGTCAGCAACGCGTCGGACTTGTCGGCGAAGTTCTCCAGGAACTCGGCATTGGCCTTGTTGATCTTGGCAAGTGCGATGGTCTTGGTGATCATGACCCAGAAGCTGATGATGGCCATGACGATCAGGATGCCGATGACGACCCAGCCGTCGATGGTGACCGCGCCGAGCAGAATCGCTGCATACGAAATCTCGGCGGTTTCTTCTTTCTCGTCGAAGCTGCTCATCGGCGAATCCGGAATCTGGCTGGCCGACAGCGCCTTGATGTAGTCGGCCGAACGGGCCGTGCCGGCCAGCGTCAACTCGTCGACTTCGGCTTTCAGGCCTTCGCCGATGGTGACGTCGCCCACACTGTCCGCCAGCGCGAAGCTGTCGCTGCCAGCTGCCGCGCCGTCGATGAAGAAGGCCACTTTGCCGCCAGCGGCAACAACCGCGACATGCTGGTAAATGCCAGGCTTCAGATCGGCCGTGGCCTTGGCTTTGGCAGCGCCCTGCGCGATCGTCAACTTGCCATCGGCGACACCGATGGCGAGTGATTTTGCGCCATCACGCTGGATGAACAACGTGCCGGCTTCCTTGCCGACCGGCTTGATCCAGGCGCTGAACGTGAAGCCGGTGGCCGCACCGATCTTCAGGCTCGGCGAGGCTGGCACGGTAATCTTCGCAGCACCGTCAAACGCCACCGCACCACCGATCGGACCGGCCGCGACCGGCTTGGCGGTCGACTCTTTGGCATTGTTCGCATTGCCGGTCGCATCCTTGACGCCGTCGGCCTCTGAGAAGTGCAGCACCATCACTTGCGTGGCGTCGTAGGTCGCCTTGGCGTCGGCAGTTGGCACCGCTTTCGGATTACCCCAGTGCACCCACAGCGCATCGGTCTTGGCATTGCCGGCCAGCTTCGGCAGCTGCACCCACAGCACCGCCAGTTCGTTGGCAGCGTCGAATTTTTCGATGTGATACGCCAGCGCGGTCTTGTCATCGGCCGCAAAGAAACGCAAGTCCGAGCCATCCGGCTTGACATCGGCAAAGGTGAAATTGCCGCTGTGCAGACGCACCAGCAACGGCAACTGCGCCACGCCTTCCTTGATCTCGGCGCCCGTCGTGGTGGTGTCGAAGTTCAGTTTCTTCTTGTGCGCCCACTCGTCGCCGGCGTGAGCAAGTACCGGCAGGCACAGCGCGAGAACAGCGATGGCTGAACCCAGCCGCTTGATGACATTCATGACGTTCTTCCTTGTTTAATTGGATTGTTTTTTCTTGCGTTTTTCGTCGGCAGGGTCGGATGATTTCGACTCGGCAGGAGCTGGGGTCGACCCGTCGCCGAAGCCGAGCACGTCGACCGACAACGTGGTCGAGGTACTGGCCACTTGCGGAGTTTGCGCGGCGAGGGTTTTGGCGATGTCGTCGACGCGGGGGGTGGCGCTGGTGGGGATGGCGGCGCTGGCCGAGGCTGAGGGTTCGACGGCTGGGACGCCGGAGACGCTGCCTGACGCGACGATGTTGCCCGCGTTCAGAACGAAGGCGGCGTTGATCTGGATTGAACCGGATGAACGCACACCAGCGTCGCCAGCATCGAACGTACCGCGTGGTGCGACAGCATAGATGCTGCTGTTGGGCTGGTCGTCGGCGGTTTTCAGGGTGGCGATACCGGAGCCGGAGATGGAGCCTGAGATGTCGATGACGGTGTTGCCGAATTGGTCAGTTGTCAGTAACGGTGGCGGTGCCGACGACGCTGTTTTGGTGCCCTTGCCGGCATTGAGGTCGCCGTACTGCGAGACCAATGTAATGTCGCCGCCGCCGAGGGTGAACACGCGGCCTTGGTTGACGAGGAAATCGGTCTTGACCAGCGATGCGACTTCGCCACCACGTACCGTGAAGATGCCCAGCGTTGAAGCGAGCTTCTTCAGATACGACGGCGTGTTTGCCAATCCAGCGAACACCGAACCGTTCGGTGCGAACAGATTGATGGATCCGCCCTGCTCCGTCTTCAACTGGCTGCCGAAGACATTGATGTTGCCGCCAGCTGGATTCAGCGTTGGATACAGCGACGCGATCTGGGCATCGAATACAACCAGATCCTTGATCTTGCTCGACTCGGTGAGCTTGGCGAAGAAGATCTTGTTTAGGTCTGGCTTGCGGGCGTCGAGAAACGCGTTTTGATCCGACACCGACAAGGTCTTGAAGGCGACCCAGGCATCGTTGGCCGATGCGTTGCTGCTAATGGCTGGCTGGCGCGCGGCGACGTAGGCAATCATCGCAGTCTGATCCGCCGTCGACAGATCCTTGGCGTCAATATACTTGCGCGCATAACCGCTGTAGTCGGCGCTGTTGCTACCGGCCAGAATATTGATGCTGCTGCCACCAGCCGGGAGGTAAGGATTATCCAGATTGCCGCGCGTTACGATACCGGAGCCGTCACCGAGATCGAAGTTGCGACCGGCGATGAAGTCGACGTGGCCGGGGCCGGTGATGGTGTGACCAACCACGTTTGGATTCAAGCCATCGGAAATGATGGTCGAGTCGACGATGTCGCGACCGGCGACCACACGGGTCACATCACTGGCTGCGAGGTGCTGCACCTTGAAGCCGAGATCCTGAATGTCGCGGCCGGCGATGATTTCGGCTTTCTTCGACAGGATGAGTGAGGCCACCTGATTTTTGTCGCCGACGACATCACCTGTCAATGCGATGACACGAACTGACGCATCATCGACTGTGTGCAGCCCGGTCGGGCTGTGGTACGACAATCCGTTCTGCGTACCGTCCAGCAAGGCGCTGTCGCCTTCGCCGGGATTACTGAGTCTCAGAACCCGGGGTGCACTGTATGGCGAGAACCCATCGGCACCGACGTCCAGCATGACGATCGACACCAGTCTTGGACTTTTCAGATCGACCGTGCCGCCCGCCAATAGCGACAGTTGGCCACGCGGCGCTCCCGCCATCACAAACCCGTTTTCGCTGCTCAGATTGCCCGACATTGCAATGGCATCAACGCTGCCCGGCAAAAACGAGAATAGGCGATTGTAGGTGCCACCATCGAGCGAAATGGTCGGACCGCCGGCAATGCCGAGCAGTCCTGCCCTGTTCGACAGAAGCACATCGCCAGCGGTTGCCGTCAAGCGGACTCCGCTGTCGTCGCCGTAAGTCGAGAAGTTGCTGAATGAATTCGTTCTTTGTGCCGCCAGCAAACTGTTCGGCGTCCTGGTTACACCGTAATTTGCGTTGCTCTGTGGAGTCAGCGTTGGGTTGAACGCGCTTTCCAGCGCAACGCCCTCTCTGGCAGTGACGCCAAATTTCGCGTCGCCAAGAGCAAGGATGGTATTGAGGGCGACGGGGATGCCAGTGGTGCTGGTTGGATCAAGCAACAAATTGGAGCCGGCTTTGATTGCCCCATCCGCGTTGATCGTTCCGACGCCCTTCTGGACGTAGAACGCGCCTCCCAGCACATCGCCGCCCGCGCGCACGACCAGATCACCGCCGCCACTTTCGACCAGCTTCCCACTTGGCGACGTTCCCGGTACGTAGGCATTGGTCACAACACTGGCGGAGAGATCCCTGACGCTACCGGTCTCGGCAATCACGCTGATGTCGCCGCCCCCAAATGTCGCAACGCCTTGATTGAAATAATCGAAGCGCGACCACCATGCGGTATTGAGCGTGGTACTCAACACTTTCGCAAAGACGGTGTTGCCATTGGCATCAATGGTGGTCCGCCCTTGGCGGAACAGCCAGTTGTTGATCAATTGCGGGACGGGTACGCCGACCACGTCACGCATCGCGTGAATTGTCACCCCACCACCACCACCGGCAAACTCGGCGGCTGATTTTGCCGTCGTGGCTGCACCGTACTGGCTATTGATGAAACTCGTCGGCGCTGCGAAGTTATTCGCAGCGACAGTGTCAATGTGCATCCCGGCGGTGTAAATTGTCGCAGCCACCACCAGATTTGGATTCGTATTGCCGTTGGTGCCAAGAACCACGTCGCGGCCGGCGGCAACATCAATCCGCCCGCTGCCGGTACGCACCAGGGAAACTGGCTGATCGGTCAAGCTCGAACTGCTGCGGGCAAACTGCAGACTGACGTCGCCGTTTGCACTGCTGAGGTTGACCGCGAGCGGATTGGCTGCGCCCAGATCGGCACCTCCAGCGAGACGGTAACTCCAGGAAGCCTTGTTATCGAGCGCCCAGGTCGGCATCGAGAGCTTCTTGTTGGCGATAACTGTTGTCTGCGGCTTGACGAAGCCGTCGCTGATCGATCCGGCAATCGTCAGGTTGCCCGCTGCGCGCAAGGTCAGCGCACCGGGTGCATTATTGAAGCGCCATGCATTCAAATTCCAGCCACGGTCTTCCGCATTGGTTGCGGTCTCATTGACCGACACCAACAGGTCACCGGTCGAACGAATATCAATACCAGCCTGCACCGATGCAGCATTGGCCCCGAGGCGAGCGTTGATGGCAGCGACGTTGTTGGCAAAGCCGGTACCTTCGGAGTAAATGAGGCCGACCGGATTGCCAACCGCATTCAGCGCTGCGCTGGCGACCTGCAAGTTACTGTAGGTACCATCGCCGTTGCTGACCGTAGCAAGCTGACTGACTTTGGTGGTGGTGTAGGTTTTGTAGCCTTCAATTGTCGTCTGCGTACTGCCGACGATGTTTGAATCAATATGACTGATCGCCACATCATCGCCACCGGAACTACCGACCCGCGGAGCGCGCAGCAGAACCGAGCCGCTACCGCCCGCGCCAAGTCCGCTGACGTTAATCGTGGAACCCGCTTCAAGACTGATATTGCTGCCCACCGCGTTTGATCCGGCCATGTTGCCATCGGCGTTACCCGTGCCAATAACGACGCGACCGCCGTCACCGGTGGACCCGGCCACATTACTCGCCGCGACGGTAGCCCTGGCCAACAAAGTGGCTCCGTTGGCGAGGCGGACATTCCCGGATGTGCCGACTGCACTGGCCTGCGAAGCGTACAACTCGATGCTTCCGCCCTTGCTCCCGGTGGCGTCGATGGCGCCACTAATCGTAACGTTGCCGTTGTCAGCAGAAATGACGGCTTGGTGTGCCTGCAGCAAGCCTGACAACGTCACGTCATCCTGTCGCACCCGGAAGTCGCGCGACTCGGTGAAGCCGGCGTTGTTGAGTTTTGCGTTCAGGACATCGAACTGGCCGGCACTGGTCAGCCTCGCCACGTCCATTGCAAAGCGACCACGTGTTTGTTCAGCAGACGAGCCGCCCAGCAAGGTACCATCCATCGTGGCGGTACCAGCGACCGCCTTGACGGTCAAACTGCCTGCGGCAGCGCCGACAGCCGACACATCCAGCGTTGCCGCCGTATCGACTGCGACGTTGCCGGTGCCTCCGTTAAGGGTAATGCTGCCTGCGCCGGCATAGGCCGTAGTGCTGCCGAAGGTAATTGAGGAACCCGCGGCGCTGATGTTGCCACCGGAAACCCGCACGCCGTTATCGGCCAGCAGGTTGATCTGGCCAGATGGCGTCTTGATCTGCGCATCCGAAACAATGGTATCGCCGAGAAAATTCAGCCGGCCACCCATTGGTGCGATGGTAGTCGCCGCTAGTGGCTGCGCCGAATTGGTCAGGGTCAGATGTCCCACTGCCTGGACGGTTGCATTGCTCAAGCCGTTGGCAACGATGCGACCTGCTGCCAGTGTCAGGTCTTGTTGCGCAACCAGGCTGCCAATGCCGACCGCACGCGCTTCGCCATTGGCGTTGAGAACACTGTTTCCGTAACCGTTGATGGCAAACGCGCCGGTGCCGAACTCGATATTGCGGGCTTGCACGCCTAAAGCACCTGCGGTCGAACCCGAAGGCGCCAGTGCGCTGGTCGCACCGGCAAACTGCACGGTGTCGGCAACAAGGCTTGCCTGTCGAGGGCGTACGTCGGCAGGCGTATCGTAGCCTTGCAGGCCTGAGCCGCGCAGCGTGAGCTTGGTGGTGGCCGCGCTGCCAAGCTTGACAATGCCATACAGGTCAATCGATGAATAACTATTCAATTCAAGGGCCGACAGGGCGCTTAACGCCGTCAATCCGGCGGTATCAAAATGCAAGCCCGCCGCATCCTGAGGGATGCCATCGCCCAAACTGATGCGGGCAGCACCGAGTCCGAGCGCAGCGCCGCCAGCGAGCGCGAAATTGCCGTTAAAGCGAGTGTCCATGGTCGCATCGAGGTAGGCCGATCCAGTCGCCGCGATCACGGCGCCTTGACGAATGTCGAGAAGGCCGGCATTACGTCCTGGCGCATCACGCAAGATCGATACTGCAGCACCGCCGCTCAGACGCAGCAATGCGCCGTCGGTGCCGATCTGGTTGCCGCTCGAATCGGTTGACGAAATAATCAGGTTCTGTGGTTTCTGGCGCAGCGTGCCCTCGCCTTTGACGACTGAACCGGCATCAACGAGCACCGTATTGCGTGCGGCCAGAATGATTTCCGGACCGCTCAGAACGTGGTTCTGGTCATTCTGTACCGTCACGCTGTTTGCGCCGACGGTGACATGGTTACCATCCGCTTGCAAGTCGCGCAATCCACCCAGCAACAGGCTGTCGGCGCCAAGCGCAGTCAGATCGCTGGCGACGAGCTTGAGTGCATTGCCAGCCACCACTTGGTCCTTGTCGGCCACAACAACGATGTCCGGCGCAGAGATGTCTGCACTGCCTCGGCGTCCCGTTCCCGTAGCGCCAAGTTTGATTTGGCCGGCCAGCACCAGCGATTGAATCGCATCAAATGCCACCCGCCCGCCATCGGCTGGCAGTGCGATTACGGCGACGCCAGTTGCCGCAGCTTGCGCGGTGAAGAAGGCGTTGCCGGTGTAGCCCTGATAATCCCCGCGGCGGCGAATCACATCACCGGAGCTGACGATGAAGCCGGACGTGCGCGCTGCACCGAGACCAAATGCGGTCGTATTGCCCGCAACCGTTGCCGAGTGATCGAGATTGACCACATTGTTGGTCGATGACATATCGCGGCTGTTTGGCGCCAGCGTTACGCTCAGCCCACCATCGAGCAAGGCATAGTGCGCTGGTAGCAAGGTGTAATAACCGGCGGCCAATGCTGGCGTGCCGGGCACTGCGGCAATTGCGGCAGCAGTCGCCGTGGCCGGTACGGCAGCTTTGCCGGGAACAGCAGCGATGGCCGACAGATAAATGCGGTCACCGGGCAGCAGGCCGCCGTCTTGGCCGTACTGGAAATCGCGCGGCGCGACGCTGGACGTGAAGTTCGGATTGATCGCGAACACCTTGGCGGCGGCGGTCGTGCCGCTGCTTTTGAGAACGTCGGCTGTGCCGTTCGAGCCCGGCGTGAATTCGTACGAATAAAGATCCCCGCCGCCGGTCAGGTCCAGGGTTGCGCCAAGGGCTGTCTTGATGCTTGGGGCTTTGGCGGTGATCGATTTCTCGGGCAAGCCGCTTTCGACCAGATTGCCAGTGGCACCAGGATTGAGCTTGAAGGCGACCGAGTTGCCATTGCCATAGTCATACACCCAGTCACGACCATTTTCGACCCGGCCAAACGGAATCAATCCGCTGCCGGCGACCGAAGTAATGCTGTTGGCGGCGTAGTTGATGTCCTCGCGCGCGTCGAAGCGAATACTGCCAAACGGTGCGACGACCCAGCCGTCCTGCACGATGTGATCGGCTTGGCCGATCAGCACGCCACTAGCCGACAGCGGGGTGTCAAGCACGGCCGTGCGGCTATTGTTGGCAAACGACAGGGTGCTATTGGCCCCCACTGCGTTCAATGTGAATTTGCTTAGGGTCGTCGGGTAGATCCGACTGGCGCGAAGAGTCACGTCGCCAGTAACGTCAAGCTGACCAAGCGCGCTCAAATCCGTGCTGTCGGCAGGCTTGGTGGTCTGCGGCTGCGACAAATCGGCCCGGGTAACCCCCACCAGGCGAACATCTTCGGCGGCATTGAAATTCGCTTTGCTGAAGCCTTGCAGACTTGTATGGCCGATCAGATCGATCGTGTTGGCGTTGATCGTCAAGGCGGCCTTGCCGGCATCGGTCGCAATGCTGTTTTGTGCAGTCTGATAGCGGGAATCGGCATTACCAAACTGGACGTAGGCGGCATTGAGAGCGATCACATTGTTGCTGCCGGCATTGGTCGCGGTGAAATTCGGCGCATCCAGAATGATCGATATGGCGGCATTCAATGACAGCGGACCGCCAGTCAGCGAGAACGTCATCAAGTTCTGGCTCTTCAGTCCAAGGCGTGCGAATCCCCCGCCAGAAAACGAGTCGGTTGCCAGCCACGCCTGACCTTCAAGGTCAGCTATTTTGTCGCCGGCTTTCAGGCCGGTCGGAATGTGGCCATTGGCTGCACCATTGGTCAGCGTAAAGACGGGCGCGCCAGTTTCGCCGTTAAGCGCCACATTCTGCCGATCAATCGCAATCGACAGGCTGCCGCCATTCGAGCCAGCGCCACCCGCACTGCCGCGTGCTGCGCCCGAGAACAGGATGCCTTCGCGCGATTGGAGATCAATCGATCCGCCAGCGCTGGATATCTGCTGCAGGTCAGTCACATTGCGCCCGGACAGGAAACTGACCGGCCCCGAAACAGCGCCACTGACGTCGAAGGTGGAACCGGCCTCAGCGACGATGTAACCAGTCGCCGAAGTCAACCCGCCCGAGGCAAGTACCTGACCAATCTGGATGCGTCCGCCATCGAGTACTTCACCGGTGGTGATGCCGTTGCCGTTGGTCGACAGCAAGGCGGCGCTGCCGCGTGCCATCAAGTGGGCATTCGCGCCAAACCAAATGCTGCGGGTGTCGCTATAAAACGTAGTTGCTGCACCGACTTGCGGCGTCAAGCCGGCGATGATCGTTCCGGCTGGCGCATCAATGGTGCCATCAACAGTCAGCTGATTGCCCGCCAGCAGTGTCACTGTCGCACCGGGGTCCGTTGTCAGACTGGCGTTGGTGCCGAAGCGCACATTGCCAATCGTGGGGTCAATTTCGCTGGTGGCGCGCAACGTCACACTGGTCGGGGTGCGAGAACCAGCCGGTCCGGCAACGTCCAGCAAGGCCGGTGCGGCCACGTCACGCATGGAACCGGAGGCCACCGACGCGTAACCTTTGAAGTCGTTGAAGCGCCAGCTGCTGGCGCGCGGCGACAGGCTTGCACCGGCGGCAACGTCAAGATTGCCCAATGCGCCGATATCGAATTTGGTAAAACCGCCTTGCGAGAACAGGGCTTCCTGCAGATAGAGATCATTCTCCGGATTCGATGTAGGGATGGCCCCGCCAACAAAAACATTCGCCCCCTGCAGGTTCAACGTACCGCCCTTGCCCATGCTGTAGGCCGACAGCGACGCCGTGTTATCCAGACGTAACCAGGAGCCACCGGCCAGCGACGCATCGGTGATGATGGCTTTCAGGCTGATGCTGCCGGCATCGCCTTTCTTGAGCTTTTTCTGCGCACTCAACCACGCGCCGCCGGAAACGTCGATCGCTACATTTTTGCCGATGGTTAATTCACTGCCGGACAGGTCGAGTTTGCCGCCCTTGGTCACAACATCGCCGGTCGCATTGCCGTTGCCATCACGGCTCGGGCTGGACACGGCAGCATCGTTG
The DNA here is from genome assembly GCF_035984655.1 of Actimicrobium sp. GrIS 1.19. Taxonomy (NCBI): domain Bacteria; kingdom Pseudomonadati; phylum Pseudomonadota; class Betaproteobacteria; order Burkholderiales; family Oxalobacteraceae; genus Actimicrobium; species Actimicrobium sp. GrIS 1.19. The sequence continues at coordinate 31,072 of NZ_JAXCHT010000018.1, forward strand.
CGCCAGGTGCCAGACAGGTCAAAGTTTGCGCCATCATTGACGGTCGTCGTGCCGAGTGCTTTGGCGCTGACACTGCCACCGCGCGCGGTAACCCCTGCGTTGAACGCGATATTGCCGACCGTGCCCATTGCCAATTCGCCGCCAGCAGCCAGCGCAACCGGGGCGACCACGTTGATATCGCCTGCAGTAACCGCGGTAATGCGGCTGAAGCCAGCTTTGGCCAACGCCACACTATCCAGATCCAGCCGTTTTGCCAGCAATGCCTGATCCGCACTGCCGAGGAGATCAAATGCGTCAGTTGCGGCAGGTGCCACAGCACTGGACGTGGTGGCGCCACCGATGACGATCTCACCCAAGTAACCGGCGCCAAACAGATTGGCAGTCGACAAACTACTGATACTGTCGTTGCCGATGATCAGCTTGCCACCGAGAGGACGAAGGGTGGAGCCGACTTCGCGTTGATATTGACCAAGCACGGTGTCGGCTTTCAATGCGCCTTGCATGACGATGACCGGTGCGGAGAACTGCACGGTGCCCGCGTCCTTGCCATTGAAGTAAGCGGCCTCGAAATTGCGTCCGTTAGGCAGGTCGACGACACCGTCGTAAATCCGGTTGGCCGAGGCAGTACTCAGGTCATACAACGATCCGCCAAATTTCAACTTGGTAGTGTTGACGTACCCGGCCAAATAGCCGATCTGCCCGCCGGAGACATTGATGGTGCTTCCGGCGCGTTGAATGATGTCTCCCTCCGACATCACCGTGACCTTGCCGCCAACAGCGGTGCGCTCGCCGACCCCACTCGCAATTTTCGCAATGTCAGCGCTGATGTCAGCAATTTGCGTGGTCTTGCGGATATCGAAGCGCAGCGTTTTTCCACGCAGCGATGAGGTGCGCAACAACACGTTGTCGGCCACCTCGGACAACAACTGCACGGCAATCACATTGCTGTCGGCTGCCAGTTTGGTGTCCTTGCCGCCGGAGACGTCAATCAAACTGCCGGCGCCAAAATCGACCCTACTGTCGTTCTGGATCACGTCCGGGGACGTTGGATTTGCCCGCGCAGTGATGGAGACGTTGCCGCTCTGCGCCAGAATCTGCGCGTTGTCCTGGATGAAAATGTGCGAACCCGACAAGTCCACCTGCGACTGCTTGAACGCTGGATCGGTTGGTCCGAATGTGCCGGTCGATTTGTCGTCGACCACGCTGATCTGGGTCCGGCTGGCGGCTCCCAAGGTCAGCGTGCCGCCGTGCGTAGCCGTCGCATTGTCAGTAACGGCGCCCTTGTCAGCGCCATCTCTGGCGCGCAGATAAATTGATCCGTTCAAATTGAGGGAAGTCGTCGCCGAGACATTGCCAAGCTGATTGACTGCAAGACCAACCAGCGTGGCATTGCCGCGCTCGACATTGATCATACCGGTGGCGCCATTGGTTGCGGCACCGCCGGCAGTTGTCAAATTGCTGTTGGAAACTTCAACCAAAACGCCGCGCATGCTGGCATCACTTGGTGCGGCCAGATACACCTTACCGCCAGCAGCCAACACGACCTGCCCATCCGGCGCGGACAAGGCGCCGTTGTTGGTAACACTCTGTCCTACCAGTAAAATCTTCCCGCCACGCTGGGCGTTGAGCGAGGCCCTGCCGCTGCCATCGCCCTCAACCAGAACTGAACCGAGCGTGCCTGCATACGACGGGTCGGCGGCAAAAATCGGTGCCAGATTCGGCTGCAGGATACCGCCCAGAAAACGGCTATCGTCAATCTTCAGCGTGGTCGCGACCAGCGTGTTCACATTGATGTTGGCGGTCTTACCAAACACAATGCCGTTTGGATTGTAGATGTACACATGCCCGTTGGCATTGAGCGCGCCATCGATAAAACTCTGGCTGAGGCCACCGTCGACTTTGTTCAGCAACACCGCAGTTGACGAGGGCTGCACGACATTCAAGGTCGCGTCGGAGCCGATGTCAAAGCCCTCCCAGCTCAAGATACCGGCCGGGCCGGTCTGGGTGATGGTTGCGGTATTGCCGCTCACCGAATAAGGCGCGAAGGTTCCGGCCACGGTGCGTGGCGATCGCACGGTGGTGCTGCCCACTGCCAGCGGTTGACTCGCCGGGCCCGTTGGCAAGCTGGTCGCAATCCGCGGCGTGCGCACTGTTTGCGCGGCAGCGCCGACGCACACGAGTGCGCCCGTCGCCATCAGAACGGTAACGCTGGCCAATCCAGGCAAACGTCGATAGAACGATGGCAGGGTGCGCATGATTTTCTTCTTTGATTCAGTGAGCTGGTTCATCAGTAATCCCAAATCAGGCGGGCATGGACCCGGTTGCTGCCGGCTTTGGTGACATCGCCATCGTCAAATGCATGCGCCCAATCGAGCTCAAGCGCCAATGCGCGTGGCGCGCTGACTCGCATGCCGATGCCGGCGCCGCGGATTTGCTGAATGGCGGGTTGGGGCGAGACTGCCTCGAAAGTACGCAGACGTGCGGCGTCGGCAAATGCCAGCGCGGTGACAGCCCACAGCGAAGTTTCGCCAGCGGGTTTGAATTGCGGTGTACGCAGCTCCAGCGAAGCACGCAATGCGGAATCACCTGCCCGTTCGCCTTCCAGATATCCGCGTACGCTTTCGGCACCGCCAGCGGTAAATTGCTCGTTGCTGACCAGTGGGCCGGACGCCAATTGCATCTCAACCTTGCCGGACACCGACCAGCGGCCAATCGGCTGCACGCGCGACAAACCGGTGCGCAACGCCAGATAGTCAGCACTTGCGCCAAAACGTTTGCCGCCAAACTCGGCGTCGTTATTGCCGAAGAAGCTCCGCAATCCCAAGGTCGCCGTCGCGTCGAAGGTGGTTAACGTGTTCTTGCCGAACCAGTTCGCCGTGTAAGTCGCTACGAGTGGCACGTATTTGATCGGTGTTTCAACCGAACCGGCGCCAACTACGGACACCGCCTGCTTCACATTCTTGAAATCCAGTCCGCCCGACAACGTGTAGGCGAAATCGTCGGAGCTCGCTGCGGGCAATGCATAACGGAGTCCAAAGATATCCACGTTACCCAAAACGCCCAGGCCAGGAGAATTGGCCAGCGATGCGACCGAACTGCGCGAGCGCACCGCATACAGTGTCAAGGCATCGCCATCTTTACCGAGCGGCATCACATAGGTGCCGGACAACACCTTCACCTCGTCGGTTTTTTGCGGTGAAGTTTGCACCGACACGCCAATGCTGTGGCCGAGTTGCCAAAGATTGTCGTAACGCAGCGAAGCCGACAGTCGCGCTTCAGAGGTATTTGGGGATTGGCGATTGCTCAATTCGACGCTGCCATGCAGCGGCAACTTGTCTTCGACATCCAGATGTACTTCCACCGTACCGGGCACTTTTCCGGCAAGGAGTACTGGCGTGACCTTCATGTCAGCACCGCGATTGACGGTCCCCAGCTGTGCCTGCATCTGATTGAAGTTCGGCACGTTGCCTTCAGCCAGCTCCGGTACTTGTGCCTTGATACCACTGAGCGTGTGGTATTCGGATCCCTTGACGCGCAAGCGATCAACCGTTGCCTCCACCACATGGAGCGCAACGACACCCGAGTCCACGTTCTGTTCCGGGATCGACACCACCACGGTCAGATACCCGGCATCGTGATAGGTACGCTCCAGTTCGGCACGGGCGGCTTCGACTTCCACCAGACTTTTACGCTCTCCAAGGTAAGGCATCACGGCCCGCTCGATGTCGATATCCGCCAGACGGCTGTTGCCATCGATTTGATATTCGAAGATGTCAAAGCGCGGCGCGTCGGCTGCTTCCGGCGATGCGATTTGTGCCGATACTGGTGCAACCGCGAACGCAAGCGAGAGCGCCAAACACATTCCCGATAGAAGGATGGAAGATGGCAAAAAGGATGGGAAGTGTCGGATTTTCATGGCAACGGGAGTATCTGGTTTTTTTGTTACGTGTTGATGACTGCGGGCATTGCATCGGCACATCGGAAAATGAAGATTCACACAACAGCGCAAGCGAAAATAAGCATTCCGCATTCCCCTCCAGCTAACCAAGGGAAAGTGGAATGCCTAAATCAAAAAAGCGACCCCTCTGATTTAGAGGGGTCGCGGACTGCGACCTTCAGGGTGTTACCACCCTTTTGCTAAGTCTTAGTTGATTGCAGGTTGGCAGTTGTTGCCGCCGCGGTTGACGTACGACTGCTTGCCGCCAGCTGCGTATGTCAAACCGTCGAGGTAAGCGATACCCGTCAGGTTGTGCTTGGTCGAATCTTTCAGACCGGTGATGACTTTTTCAGCCAAGGCTTGGGTGATTGCTGGGGCAGCGGTTTTGTACATTGCCGACATTTCGAAAGCAAATGGATAGCGGCCCGAAGCGAATGCATTGCGGTTCAGCGTATCGGCAGTGCCGTCAGCCTTGAAGTTCGGGCTCACGCCATCGATCTTCACGTAGCGCCATGCGCCAGCGGTGGTCACTGCTGGGTTTTCCAGCGAGATGACACCGATACCGTACCCAGCGACAGCAGTTGCCTTGCCAGTGGTCAGACGATCCGTCACGCCGCCCGTGCCTTTCTCTTCTGTGACCATGTATGGATCTGCACCGGTGTATTGAGCATCAGCAGCGCCAACAGTTGTCAACGCGCCAAAACGACCCTGCAGACCACAGTAGTTGTTTGCAAAGAACAGGTTTGACGAAGCTTGTGTACCCGAAGTGTCGGTGCGGCGAACGACTGTCAGGTTTGTTGCATCGCCATTACCCAACAACTGGCCGGCCGATTTGATCGAACCTTGCACCGAGATCAAGCTGGCGTAGTCAGCACGGGTGATTGATGGCTGGTTTGCGGCAGTATCGCTACCACCGACCAAACCCTGGGCGGTTTGCAGAGCGGAGTACAGGGCCGAGTTGACAACCACGCCAAAACCCTGGAATGCGGTTGGCTTGATGGTCAGGTCGGACAGCGCAACGGCGCCGCCGACTGGGGCCAGAACCAGAGCACCCGGCACCAGCTCGCCCGGATACACGTCAGCCAGCGCCATGTCAACTTCAACACCGTCAACTGATGGTGTCGAGCATGTCGAAGCGTAGCCATTCGGGCTTGTTGCGGTGATTGCCGTAGCAACTGCAGCGGAGCAACCAGCATTACCAACCGTGACGATCTTGCTTTCGGTTTCGTTCTTGGCGTTCGACAGCAACTGGTTCACGCCTTGGGCTGAACCGTTGGTGCTGTTGTAAGCAACGTACAGACGCACTGATGTGCCGCCTGTCAATTTTGCCAGTGACATGCCATAGAAACCGACGGTCTTTTGACCGGCGACTTCGGTGACCTTGATTACATCAGCTGGCGTGGCGAACAAATCGGCGGGAACAACGACCGACACACCACCTTTTTGTGCGGAAGCGCCGCCGATGTAGAACGTCAGTTCTGGTGCTTGCGATGTGATGTCCAGCGGCAGTGCGAAAGCTGAAGCGGAGCACAGTGCGACGCATGCAGCAACGATTGATTTGATTTTCATGTTGATATCTCGATAAGTGGGTTGAATTGATGTTGTCAAGAAAGGTGACGCGCAGATACCTGGCGCGCCACCTTCAAAAAATTACTTGGCCGAATTGCGACGACGAGCGATACCACCGACGAGCATCAGACCAGCGATCATCATTGCGTAGGTCGTTGGCTCTGGAACTGCCGAGACGGTTACAGCGGAGATGCTCGAACCATCGAAGTTGAACGAAAAGGCGTTGTTATAGGCTGTGTTGGCTGCCAGGGCGCCAGTAGTAGTACGTGCAAAATACGTAAACGCTGCAGCGGTACCAATTGCATTGGCATTCGAGAAGGTCAAACCACTACCCAGATTGTTACCGACGTTTGCGGTGAAGTCATACGCATTGACATACGATGCGTTCACAGCAACGTTGGCATCGGCCACATTGGTGGCGTTCAAAGCGAGGAAGTTAGCATTAGCCGCAGCGACAGCGGTGGCCAATTTATTGGTCGACTGAGCGGCCAGTTGAGCAGCTGTAGTACCGGCTGCAACGGTGGTCATCAAGCGTTGGCCATTAACCTGGATTCCGCTACCTTTATATTCACCAACCACGCCCCATGTCGTGCCGGCCAGCGAGCCACCGACTGAAGCCAAGTAGCTGGTCCAGTTGGCGCCGAGCACCGAAGCGCTGAAGTTTGGCAGGGAGGCATTGGTTGGCAAGAAGTTGTTGAAAATCATACCGAGGTCTTGCTGGAACGATTTGCCTTGTGTTGCATCGTAGGCGAAGAACACCAGCTCGCCACCGCCAGCTGCCAGTGCATTACCCTGCTGGATCGAAGCCGAAGCCGAACCAGCAACAGCGATCAGTGCAGCAGCGGCGATAAGTTTAAGTTGCAATTTCATGAGGTAACTCCCAGAGGTTTTAGAGAAAAAGGTAATGCATCAATTTGCGCCAACATCATGTCGGCAGGGCAAGTGAAATTCGGGTCCTGGCACAACTGCTGTTTGCGTCCTGACTCTATGAGCGAGCCACTCTTCAAACCCCTGGTTGCCGGTCCTGCCTGCTTCCCACAAGTGTTAGAACTATAGAAAGAATTGGTGGCACGACTCACCAGCGCGTACACCATTTTTAGGGACTGTTCAGACCATCATTGATAGTCCATTCGGATCACGTAACAATGTATTAACTGTCTTATTCAATGAATAAGTTTCCATGTGGAATTTTTAATTCCAAAAGTTAATTTGTGTGTCTGAAAAGTTCCCGAAAATTTCGATTTTTCGGGTTTTCCGGGATTGAAGAGGAAGCGGATTTGGCGCGTGGAGCGCGAACGAAAATCAGACCGGGGTGCGTGCCGCTGTCTCAATCGCCGCTAACCAGGCTTGACGATAACCGGCTTCCATTGCTGCAGCGAAGCGCTTGCCATCCATCAGGGGACTGGCTTCCAGCTTCTCACGCAAGGTGGCGCGTAACTTTTCCAGACGGTCTCGATCGGACGCCAGTGCTGACGCCAGCGCGATGAAATCGCACTCATTGAAGGCCACTAGTTCGGGATGCCCCAAGTTGTTTGATTGGCTCCATCCCGCTCGCCCGACTACGGTGTGCCCGACCTGTGACACGACCGGCACGCCCATCCAGAGCGAATCAAGACTTGTTGTGTGGCCGTTGTAGGGCAAGGTGTCCAGACACAAATCAATTCGATGATAGGTCTTCAAATAATCCGGCCGCAACTGATGTTCAACGAACTCGACGCGATCGGGCGTGACGCCAGCAATTGCCAACAAATCGCACACGCGTTTCCGATGCTGCGGTCCTTTTCCCGCCAGCAGCAGGAGCCGCGAGGCTGGCGTTTGCGCCATGATCTGACCCCAGCAACGCAATGTGTCGTCAGTGACCTTGCAAAAGTTGTTGAGACACCCAAAAGTGATGTGTCCGTTGACCAAAGCGGGTAATCCGTTGGGTTTCAATTCGTTGTTCAATGGGTCGTAGCACCAGAAGCTGTCGCGCAGCCGGATCGAGGCTTCGGTGTAGTCGGCGTCGTTACCATCGTCCGGGTCCAGCCACGGATCGGTAAAGCGATAATCCATTGCCGCTATTCCGGTGGTGCCCGGATACGCCAGCCACGCAACCTGAATTGGCGCCGGGTTCATGGCGAACAAGTGGGGCCGGCCCTTGGACATATGCATGGTGAGGTCAACCAGAATATCGATCCTGTCGCGCACCACCATCGCCGCTACGGCAGCGTCGCTCTGTAGATGCGTTGTGCGCCAGACATCGGCATAACCTTGCAGTCGCGCAGTGATGTCATCTGGTCGCGCGAGATCGGCATAACAGACCACCTCGACCTGGCTGCGATCATGGTTTGACAGCAACGGAACAGTGAAGAACGATTGGCAGTGTTCCCGAAAATCGGGCGAGACATAACCGATGCGCAATCGACGTGATGGACTTTCGCTGGCCATGTTGTGTGCGGTGTCGAGCTGGCGCGAATCAACGTTATGGGCCAGTCCGAATCGCTTGGCCTCGTCACAAATGCTGGCCTGATCGTAGTCAGGATGAAACGACAACAGATAGACCAGATTGCTGTGCGCCTGGGTGTACTGCGGGTCCAACGCAACGGCGCGACGATAGCTCGTGATTGCATCGTCCAGTTGGCCGACATCCTTGCAAAACAGACCAAGATTGTTGTGTGCCATTGCAAAATCTGGCCTGAGGTCCAGTGCACGTCGACACGCGTTCATTGCCTCATCAATTTGCCCCTGATTTTGCAAGCAGACCCCGAGGTTATTATTAGCCTCAGCCAGATCGGGCTGCCATTGCAGGCTGATCTGATAGCAGCGCATGGCCTCGTCGAATCGCTCGATCATTTGAAATGCAACACCGAGATTGAAATGCCTTACGGCGGACTGGGGCTCCTGTTCGCAAGCACGTTGCAGATACTCGAGTGCCTCGAGATAGCGACCTTGGCCCGATAGCATCTCGGCAAGGCGCCCATGCCCATTGGCGAAGTGGGGATTGATCGCAATTGCTTCACAGAGGCTTTGCATTGCGGCGTCGATTTCGCCTGTTTTTTCGAGCGCATTGGCCAGATTGAAGTGGGCTTTGACATTGCCTGGTTTGCATCGAATCGCCTCGCGAAAGCTAGCCAGGGCTTCGGGAAGTTGTTGCAGCTGCTGAAGCGCCAGACCAAGGCTGTTGCAGGCCTCCGAAAAACCGGGTTTGGCATCGATTGCGCGCCGGTAGTTGGACACGGCCTCAGTTAATTCACCAACCCTACCCTGCGAATTTGCCAGATTAAAGTACGCGTCGCCAAAAGTCGGATTGATGACGATTGCGCGTTGATACGATGCGATCGCGTCCTGATGCAGATCAGCCGCTGCCAACGCGGTACCAAGGTTTGACTGGGCACCGGCATCGGCCGGCAGCAATTCGGCAGAGCGACGAAACGCGCGAAGGCTGTCTTTGCCTTGTTGGGATTGAACCGCACCGAGCAGCTGCCACAGGAATCCGGCCGCAGGAAAGCGCACCAGCATTGCCAGCGCGCGCTGTTCGAGTTCAGAATGCCGCCCCAATCGAAAGAGTTCGGCAAGCTGGCCCATCTCAACGGCCGGTGGTGCAACGGATGCGGCGGATTCTTTCAGCGCGCAACAGTGCTTGTATTTTTTTCCGCTCCCACAATTGCAAGCAGCATTGCGTTGTTGGCTCATCTTATTACCTGGATATTTTTGAGAAAGTACGTGCATGGATGACCGCTACAACGCACATCAAACCTCCTGCACCGCCCCGACCCCACACTCAAGGCGCGGATCAGGCTGGCTGGCGACGTCCGCCGGCAACTCCGTCACCACGGACGGGCCCGCGCGTCGGTCAATGAAGAGGCTGTTACCGACAATCCGCTTGGCCTGTTTCTTGGCTTCGGCGGCAGCAGTGGCGATCTGGTGGTGGGAGCAGTAATGGCCCGGCTCGACGCGGATAGCACCAAGCGAAATGGTCAGCAGCGGATTGAGCATCGGCTCACCGCGGCGGTCTTCGCTGGGATAGCCACCACGCTCAATGTCGGCGGCGCTGAACTGCTGGATTACGTCGGCCGCGAAGCTATCGATGATGGCGCGATAGCGATGTTCATCGTCATCGCTTTGCAGCAGGATCAGAAAATCATCCCCACCAATATGGCCGACAAAATCCAGTGTCGGGTCGCAGTGCTGTTCGAGGATCTTGCCGGTGCGCTGGATCACGTCGTCGCCCTTGCGGTAGCCGTAGGCATCGTTATAGGGCTTGAAAAAATCGATGTCGACATAGCAGGCGGAGAAGCGCGAGCCGTTGGCCAGCAGCCGTTCGATGTGTTCGTTGATCGGGACGTTGCCCGGTAGCTGCGTCAGCGGATTGGCGTAGCGCGCGGCGTGCATTTGCATCGCCGTGATCTCGCGCATCAGGTCGTGGCCGGTACCCATGCCGAGGTACTGTCCCTGGTCGGTGATGATGAAGCCATTGAGCAGGTGGCGCCGATCGGCTTCCACGACTTGCCGGCTCAATTCCTGCAGCGGCGTGTGCTTGTCGGTGATCAGGGCTTCGCGGTCGATAAACATGGCACAGGGGCGTTTGCCGTAAAGCTCGCGCACGAATTGTTCGGCGAAGCGGTCTACCAGCGCGCGGCGCGTAATCAGACCGAGCGCAACGCCGTTCTCCACCACGGGAATGACTTCCAGCTCTGGCCTGCTGACAAACAGCGCCAGCAAGTCGTTGTTCGATAGCTGCGCCGACACCGGCGGCACTACGTGCAGGATGCGCAAGGCGGTGACGACGTTCTGCAGATTGCTTTTTTCTTGCGGATAGACCGCCACGCCGCGATAGTGCAACGCGGTGATGAGTTCCGGTGTCGGGCGCAGCGCGGGTTCGCTTTCCGGCCGGCCGATATGGTAACCCTGGCCGCAGGCGATGCCGAGATCGCGTATGAGCATCAATTCGGTCTGCGTCTCGATGCCTTCGGCAATCACCAGCGTGCCGGTGGTTTCGGCAATTTGCTGTATCGAGCGGACGAACTGCAGCTTTACGCTATCGTGGTTGATGCCCTGAATGAAGTGCATGTCGATCTTGACGTAGGCCGGACGCAGCTCCGACCACAGGCGCAGGCTGGAAAAGCCTTCGCCGAGATCGTCGATGGCGATCTGGAAGCCCATTTCGCGGTAATGAGCGACTGCCTTGCCAAGCAGGATGTAATCGTAGGCCGGCTGGCTTTCGGTCAATTCGATGACGACGCGCTCGGGACTAATGCCGAAAACGCCAACCTGATTGAGCGTTTCACCGTTCGTCAGATTCGCCTGCAACAGACATTCGGGGCTGACATTGAGGAACAACTTGCCGGGCAGTTTTGTGCGCGCAAATTGTTGCAATACGACTTTGCGGCTGAGTTGTTCCACTTCGACGCCAAGACCGGCTTCGCGCGCGACCCGGAAGAGGTCCAGCGGAGACCGCAGCGGGCTATCAGCCGGTCCGCGAATCAGGCCTTCAAAGCCAATGATGTCGCCCGATTGCATGTGCATAATGGGTTGAAACAGGGCACTCAGGTTCTGCCCGTCGATCAACGCACGCAAGTGCGCCACCAGGTTCACTGGTGACACTCTTTGCTGAGGCTTGATACGACCATCGCTGGGATCCTTGACGGGTGGCTGGTGTGCAGCTAACTTGCTCGGCAAGTCCTTGCATTTCTTTTAAGCAAGTTGCAGCCTAGCCAGTTATTGTGACCGCTTCATGACGCCGTGCGGCACAGCGCTACGCCGGCGACTGACCGATCTCGTCCAGCTCATGCTTGATCGCGTGTTTGTCGAGCATATGCAGCGGTAGATGCACGAAGATCGTCATGCGCCGCATGATCTGGTGAAAGATCTTGGCAAAATACTGCTGCTTTTCTGCGTCGGTGCCTTCGAATGCGACCGGATCGGCGAAGCCCCAGTGCGAGGAAATCGGTTGGCCGGGCCAGTGCGGGACAATCGCGCCGGCAACGCTATCGCAGACGGTGATTACAAAGTCCATCTTCGGCGCGCCAGGCTGCGCATACTCTTGCCAGCTTTTGCTGCGCAGATTGTCCATCGGATAGCGTGTGCCCTTTAGCTGTTCAATCGCGAACCGGTTCACGGTGCCAGCGGGATGGCTGCCTGCGCTGAATGCATGAAAGCGGCCTTTGCCCAGCGTGGCGCAGAGTGCCTCGGCCATGATGCTGCGGGCCGAATTGCCAGTACATAAGAACAGAATGTTGTAGGTTTTTTCAGTCATGCGATTCCCCTTGTTTTGTAGAACCAACCGCCGTCAGACCATTGCTCATGACCCCTAATCGAGAAGGCGCAACGCAATACAGCGCGACACCGCCTGCACCCGATTTTGCACGTTGAGCTTCTTGTAGATTTTTTGCAGGTGGCTCTTGACCGTCAATTCGCTGATCCCGAGAATCATACCGATCTCGTAATTGCTCTTGCCTTCCTTGACCCAGCGCAGGATATCGATGCCGCGATTGGTCACCGGCCGCGGTGAGTCGCGCGTTATCGCGGCGCCTTCCGCGTCGATCGACGAGAGCAACCGCAGCAGCGCAAGGTGCAGGTGCGGCAACAGCAATTCGAAGAAAAAGGTCTGACGCACATCCGGCGCTTTCGGCAGGGTGAACAGGGCGAAGAATGACGAGCCGCCCAGCAGGCGCTCGGTGGCGTGGACCATGGCGTGACCGAGCTTGCGGCTGTCGAGCTCGGCGCGAAAGCGCGACAGCGGATGGGTAGCGGCGTGACCGTTGGCGCTGATCACGCATGGCAGGCGCTCTTCGGCACGACAATGGTTGGCCACGCGGACAGCCAGGCCGTCGGTCGGATTGCACAAGAGGTCGAGCGCGACTGGATCAAGCATGACGCCGTTGAGGCACTCGACATGCAGTACCTGGTCGCCGGAGCCGAACTGGATGCACACCATGATTTCATGCGGCAGCAATCCCTGGAACTGTCCTTGCGTCCAGAGGAAAAACTGCCGGCGTTTGCGCACATGCATCGCTGATTCGATGGCGCGCAGTAGATACTCCTGCTCGCGCAGGTCGAGGATGACCAGATCTTCCATGAGAGCTTTTTAAGTTTTTATTCTGCGCGGATCACGTCGCAGGAATTGGTCTTCATCACCGTCGCGACCGGTTTGGGCGACGGGCTCAATGCTTCGCGTTCAACCTCCCTCGGCCGGCGCTGCTAGCCTGCCTTGAACTCACCCTGCTCGACCTGCACCGGCGGCGGCGGTGCGACATTGGCCAGCACCAGCCGGTAGCCGCTGCCGCGCACGGTTTCGATCAGAATCCGGTGCGCGGTGGTTTCCAGTGCTGCACGCAGTCGACCGACATGGGTATCCACCGTGCGTTCTTCGACAAACGCGTTGCTGCCCCAGACCTGGTCAAGCAAGGTGGAGCGGCTATGCACGCGTTCCGGATGACTCATCAGATATTGCAGCAGGCGAAATTCGGTTGGTCCCAGACTCAACTGGTGCCCGCCAACGGCAGCGCGCTGGGTCGCCGGGTCAAGTCGCAGTCCACCGATTTCGACGATATCTGCAGCAAAATGCGGCGCCCGCCGGCGCAACAACGCCTGGATGCGCGCCAGCAACTCACGCGGACTGAAGGGCTTGGTCATGTAGTCGTCGGCGCCGCTTTCGAGGCCGAGAATCTTGTCCTGCTGTTCGCCGCGCGCACTGAGCATGATGATCGGAATCGAACGGGTATGGGCTTGCGATCGCAGGGCCCGGATCAGGTTCACGCCGGATTGCCCCGGCAGCATCCAGTCAACCAGCATCATGTCGGGCAACGCCTCGCGCACCAGCACCATCGCCGCCTCGGCGTCGTTGGCGAGCACCACTTCGTGTCCCGACAGATTGAGGTTGAAGGCGATCAATTCCTGGATCGCCCGCTCGTCCTCAACCACTAAAATTCTTGCTCGCATCAACTTGACCCTTAGGAGAAATCACGCAGTCTCTGGCGCGTTGTTGACTTCTGAATGTCGGCATGGCCAGAGTGATCGGTGCTGCGTCGGTTGCCGCGACGGCGTCCAGCAACGCACCGCCCGGCGCTCCCCGCGCAGGTTCGGCAATGTTGCAGGATGTATCACCTTTCCAACTGTCGATGCATAGTGCAGACTATTTATGACCTGTTGATGACGCGTGTTGCTGCCTTGTTGCGGGATGTTTGATGCTATGTCAGTGCGCGTTCTCGCGCTGGAGAACGACCTTCACGGTGCGCACCACGATCCACAAATCGAGCAACAGTGACCAGTTGCGCAGGTAATCGAGATCGAACTCGATGCGCGCTTCCATTTTTTCGAGGGTGTCGGTTTCACCGCGCAAACCATTGACCTGCGCCCAGCCAGTGATGCCCGGACGCACCTTGTGGCGCAGCATGTAGCCCTTGATCAGCTTGCGGTATTGCTCGTTGTGGGCAACGGCATGCGGACGCGGGCCGACAATGCTCATCCGGCCCTGCAACACATTGATGAATTGCGGCAGTTCATCGAGCGAACTGCTGCGCAGGAACCGGCCGACGCGTGTCACCCGCATGTCGTCCTTGGTTGCCTGCACCACTTTTGCACCGTCCTCGACCACCGTCATCGAGCGAAACTTGTAGACGGTGATTTCTTCGCCGTACAGCCCGTACCGACGTTGCTTGAAGATGACCGGCCCGGGCGAGGTGAGTTTCACCGCCAGCGCGATGATCAGCATCACCGGCAACAACAGCAACTGGATCAGCAATGCCAACAGGATATCGCTGGCGCGCTTGATCAGACTGTTGATGCCGGTAAATGGCGTCTCGCAAATCGCCACCACCGGTACGCCGCCGATATTGTCGAAGCGCGCCTGCATCAGGTCGAAGGTGTAGATGTCCGGCAAAAAATAGATCGAGACCGTGGTGTCCTGCAATTCGTCGAGCAGCTTGTTGATGCGCGGTTGCGCCGACATCGGCAGGCTGATGAACAGCATCTTGATATTGTGTTCGCGCACGTAGGCGGCAATGCTGTCCATCTTTCCGAGCAGCGGCACTTTCAGGCCAGGCGGATGGCGGGACGGATCGCGGTCTTCAAAATAGCCCAGCAGCTCCATCATCAGATTGGGATATTCCTCAATGCGAGCCGCAAGCTTGAGTCCCGCTTCGCTGGCGCCGACGATGACGACCGAGCGCGCTTCCCCATCCTTGCGCAAATTGGAGGTGATCTTGCGTACTGCGAAGTGGCTCGCCAACAAGGCGAACGGCGTCAATATGCTCCACAGGATGAGCACCTGGTCCGAGTATTGATACGACAGCCCGCTGGCATAGCCGATGAATGCAATCACGGCGATCACGATCATCCAGCCAACAAAAATATCGCGGCTGTACGCCAGCAACTTGCCCCGATGCCAGGTTCGCGCCGGATCAATTTGTTCGTACACGAACGACGACACGAAGAACACGATAATGACCAACACCAGGTAATAGCCGGTAAAGCGTTCGTCGTTCAACAGCGTCAAGATGTACAGCAGGCTGATGATGATGAACGGGTCAAGCAGACGCTTGAAAAAGGACATCAACGGGATTTCGTTAGCGGTCGGAGTCACGGTATGCGCCTGTCAAATTTCAGAATGTCGAGCGAACGCTAATCGACATGCCATTGGCTTCGTAGCCGTTCTGGGGGTTGCTTGAACCAAGATTGTCGCGGAACAGCGATGTGCTGAGCTGCAGGTTTTGCAACGCAAACCAGGTTACCGAGAGTGATGCGAAATGGGATATGTCGACGCGTGGGGATGACGACGCCGGGTTGAATGCGGTGGCGTTGCTGTAATCGCGGTTCTCGTACTTGATGAGTCCTTCCACGCGCACCTTCGCGACCGCATCCCACGTTGCGCCAAGGCTTGCGCCTTTGTTGAGCGTATAGCTGGCGGTCAGATCGTCGGCCGGGCTGATTTCACGCCACAGGTTCATCGTCACGTCGATCTTGCCGGTTGCCTGCTGCGAGCCAATGATGCGGAAACTCGGATTGCTAGTGTCCCGCGACGGCAGAAAATCATGCTTGCGTTCGACCCATCCACCGACCATCTGCAAATGCGTCTTGCCCGTGACCTGCCAATCAACCTTGCCCTGGTATTCATTCTGATCGTAACTGTTGTCGATCAGGAAAAATCCAACCTGCTGCTGGGTCGGGTAAGTTCCGCGGATCCGTCGCACCACGACGCCAACCGAGCTGTTGCTGGAGGGCAGGTAGTCGAGACCCAGTTCCCGGGCGCCCTCGCTGCGGTCGCCAATTTTTTGACGTTCGAGGTCGTAACTCAATTTGAGATGCGAGATGGCGCCATGCAGACTCCAGCTCGGATGAAAGCGCCACTTGGCATCGAGGAATTCGCGATCCTGATTGCGGATGCTGCGCTCGCCCGGAATCAACTGTGTATTCGGCGTCAACGCCTGCGAGTAGGTGGCGCCCAGATTGCCTTCGAGATGATTGCCGAATTGCCAGGCCCAATTGGCCTGTGCGTCCTTGGCATCGTTGTCGAGGTTGGTGAATTCGGAGAAATTGGTACGGCTCAGATTGAAATTGCCGGTGACGTGCTGCCGGCTGTAGTACTTGTCAATCAGGATGCCCCCTTCGGCACGGCGAAACGAGTCCGAGGTCTTGCTCAGAAAAGTCTGCGTTTCGGGAAGACGGAACAGATTGCTGTCATATGACCACGCATAGCCCAGATATGGCTGAAACACATCGCCTTGCATTGCCACCGCAGTCTGACAAAGCAGCGCACCGCTCAGCGCACCAGCAAATAACAACTGATGGCGAAAGAGCGCCGAACCCGGCCGATGCTGCGGCGGAGCAGCCGGGCGGATTGCGGAACCCACTGGCTGACCGATGCGCACGGACAATGCGACGAGCGCATCGTGCGGCGTTCCAAATTCTGTTGAATATGTCAAATTATCTTTTTCTGGAATCACACGACCAACCGTTCAATTTAATTTTTGCATCGGATTAAAAGACCGGCTCACGCCGGAATCGCCGCTCGGAAACGGCATCACCAGTAAATCCAGTTGCCCGTCGCGACAATCCAGCATCCCAACATTGCGTTGGTTACGCCGTGCGCTATCACAGGCGACCATAGATTCCTGGTTCGCATATACAGGCCGGCGTACACCACTGCAGCCAACAACCCGGCCAGCCATAAATTGTGTTCAAAGGCAAAAAAAACCGCCGTAATCGCAAACGCTTTCAGCCCTACCCGCGCCGGATCGACGGCAAGAAAATCTGCCTTCTCCAACCAGCGCAGCAGAAACGAACGCCAGAACAGCTCTTCCATGACAGGTACGATCAGTGCGGCCCCGGTCAGTCGCACTGCAACCAATTCCCAGTCGATACCCTGGACTCCACGGGGATCAAAGCCGGTTGGCGTGCCGACAACCATCCATGCGGCGCCGAGATTGATCCATGCAACAAAAACGCCAGCGCCGGCGGCGATTACGATCAGCCAGTCCTTCCGGCGCGGCATGGAAGCAGATCGCAGTTCGTCATAGTTGTTCCGCAAAAACCAAATCGTTGCCGCCACGAACGCAATTTTTACACCATACATCCATCGCAATCCATCTCCGCCCCAATCAAGGCGCTCCAGCATATCAACAACGAAAGTAAAGAAGATATAAACAGCGAAAGGAAGAATGCGCGGCGTCGATGGTCGCCTTGATATCTTATCCAAGCGAACCCGCCAGGCCGACTTCGTTGGCATGACCACAGCGCCGGCTCCGTCTCCGGATGATTTTTTCATACAGGTGACGTCTTCTTTTTTTGCACTGCGGTGCTTGCTTGATGCCATGTACCCATATCTTCAGCGCCGCTTGCGATATTTATCGGATTATTTGCCGTAACGGCACACAAGTGTTCGCGATCCTGCTGCGGCGGCCGCGCTTTAAGTATCCAATAGACAAGTTCTGCATCGGCGTAGCAGTTTATGTCGTGTGTATTACGGTGCGATGACAGCCGCGCGCCGGACCGGCCAATGTAGCGTTATACCGTTAACTTGCCGAACAGAACCAGAAAAGATGTCATCCCGACTTCATGCCAGCCGATCGTCGACTTCCCGACGCACGCGCTACAACCGGCTAAAAAGAAAATACCGCCAGCGGCGGTACAAAAACGATCTCCATTGGGGCCGCTTGCTCTGTTAGGCTGCCCTAACTGTCGTCATTCGGGGAAGAATTTTACAGGGTGAGGACTAGGCCTTGCCGGACTTCTTGCGCGCAACCAGCAGCATCGCTGCGGCACCCATGAGCAACATGCCGTAGTTGGTTGGCTCGGGTACTGGCGAGACATTCAGGACACCCGAATAGCTGCCGCCGAACGTGCCGATAACGTTCCCGCGAATTTCGAGGGTGTAGGTTGCCGCAGCAAGTGACGCCAGCGACAGAACGGTGGTGGAACCCGTCAGGCCATTGGCACTGAACGGTGTGCTCCAGGCTTGCATCAGCGTGGCGGTTGCCGGGCTGAACGGGCCGATGCCTTGATACAGGCGCGCCGAAATATTGTTGATGCCGAAGAATTGACCGAGATCAATCGTCGCCGTCACGCTGCTCAACGAGGCGACTTGCGACAGATTGAACACAAAATCATCGTAGAACGAGACAGCCGTGGGAGCCTGAAACGAATTTTCGTACGAACTCGTGAGTGGCGCCGTCAATGTGCCCAGTGCGAAAGTCGTCGGCGCGGACGCGGTGCCTGCGGCGTGCGCCGCAGCCGAGCAGGCCAGCGCGCCAAACAGAAAAAGGGCTGGCAGTAAGGTCTTGAGACGGGTCATGGGAAGTACTCCTGGATATGGAACGTCGGCAACACGCCGCAATGAAATGGCCTGACTTGCCGGACAACGCATACCGCTTCTAGCCGACTTGGCTAGATTATGCTTTTGATATGTCGCAGTATTTCAATCCTCTGGACAACAAACTGTAGTCCGTTCAGATCATTGACAGTGGCTCCAATGGCGCTCAACCGGCGACCGGCGCGCCACAAACAAAAAAAGCCAGTCACCATAACGGTGCTGACTTTCTTCAAACTGGTGCCGACTGCAGGACTTGAACCCGCCACCCCATGATTACAAATCATGTGCTCTACCAGATGAGCTAAGCCGGCCAGACTACAACGAGCGGTATTGTACTTGATTATTTAATGCGGGTGAGCGTTGGTCGACCGCCTTTTTTGGGCGGCTCAGGGTCGTCGTCCGGACTGTCCCCATCTGACTTTACCGGGCGAATCGACGACACCGAACTCAGTGTGGGTTCCGCAGTGGGCGAGGCCTCATCGGCAACAGATTCATTGGTCGACTGGCCGTCGTGCGGCGCATTTTCAGCATCGCGCGCGGGCAAGCGCGATACTTCGAATGCCATCCCCTGCCCGTTTTCACGGGCGTAAATGGCAATCACGTTTTCAACCGGCACCGAAATTTCGCGTGAGACGCCACCGAATCGGGCGCTGAAATGAATCAGGTCATTGTCCATCTTCAACGCGCTGGTGGCGTCAAAGCTGATGTTCAAGACGATTTCGCCGTTCTTGACGAACTGCATCGGAACGCGGGTCTGACCGTCGACCAGCACCGCAAGATAGGGGGTATAGCCGTTGTCAGTACACCATTCGTAGATGGCGCGCAGCAGGTAGGGCTTGGTGGAGGATTCGGACATGGAATGAGGACAACAAAAGCACGGCAATATAACGAAAAGCGGACCCGCCGCGCACCCGATTTGATCGGCCTGACCAGAATCGGTTCAGGCGAATAACCCGGTGCGCAAACACAATCTGCCGAATTACCGACGCATGACTTTTTCGGAAGGCGTCAGCGCTTCGATGTAAGCCGGGCGGGAGAAAATCCGCTCGGCATATTTCATTAGTGGCGCAGCCGTCTTGGACAGTTCGATACCGTAATGATCCAGACGCCACAGCAGCGGTGCAACGGCCACGTCGAGCATCGAGAATTCGTCGCCAAGCATGTACTTGTTCTTCAAGAACAAGGGTGCCAGCGTGGTCAGGCGATCGCGGATTTCATTGCGGGCTTTTTCCTGCAACTTCTCCGAACCCTTTGCCTTGTCGTTCTCCAGCGTATGCACGTGAACAAACAGCTCTTTTTCGAAGTTGAACAACATCAGCCGCGCTCGCGCGCGCATCAGCGGGTCAGCCGGCATCAGCTGCGGATGCGGGAAGCGCTCGTCGATGTATTCGTTGATGATATTGGATTCGTAGAGGATCAAGTCACGCTCGACCAGGATCGGGACCTGGCCGTACGGGTTCATCGTCGAGATATCTTCCGGCTTGTTGAACAGATCAACGTCGCGAACTTCAAAGTCCATGCCTTTTTCGAACAGGACGAGGCGGCAACGCTGTGAAAATGGGCACGTGGTGCCCGAGTAGAGAACCATCATTTTGTAGTTCCTTAGAAACAAAGGGGCGAGACGATGGACGGCTCACCCCGATCAACATGCCCGCACCTGCGGGCTAATCCAGTTACTTGACTTCTTTCCAGTACGACGCATTCAGGCGCCACGCAATTACGCCAAACAAGCTCAGGAAGATCAGAACGATGACACCCAGCTTGTGGCGCTGATTCTGGGAAGGCTCAGCCATCCAGCTCATGTAAGCCACCAGATCGCCGATCGCTTCGTCGTACTCGATCGTGCTCATCTTGCCCGGCGAAATCTGCTCGAAGCCGACGAACTTGTGTTCTGTCTTGCCTTCTTCGTGCGGGTCCTTGACGTCGGCAAATTTGGCGCCGCGCACGCCTTGCAGTTCCCACAGCACGTGAGGCATAGCGGCGTTCGGATAAACCAGATTGTTCCAGCCGGTTGGCCGGCTATCATCCTTGTAGAAGGTGCGCAGATACGTGTAGAGGTAATCTGCACCTGAGCCCGCCTCGCCGGATTTGGCGCGTGCAATGACCGACAGATCCGGTGGCGACACGCCCAGCCAATCCTTGCCATCCTTCGCCGTCATGGACACCTTCATCAAATCGCCCACCTTGTCCGTAGCGAACAGGAGATTGGTCTTGATCTGATCTTCAGTCAGGCCGATGTCGCGCATGCGGTTGTAACGCATCGACGCCGCCGCGTGACAGTTCAGGCAGTAATTGACGAACAGTTTCGCGCCGTTTTGCAGCGAGCTGAGGTTGGTCAAACGGTCAGGCGCACGATCCAGCTTCGGGCCACCTTCATTGGCCAGTGCCATTGCGGGCAACAGGACAAGTGCCGCGATCATTTTTTTTAACAGTTTCATTCTTGATCCCTTAGCGGCTTAATGCGGATGAAACGTGACACGTTTCGGCACGGGCTTGAATTTTCCAGCGGCGCTCCACCAAGGCATCAGCATGAAGAAACCAAAGTAGATGATGGTGCAGATCTGCGCGACCAGAGTACGTCCATCAGTCGGCGGCAAAACACCCAAATAGCCGAGGATGATGAAGGAAACGCCGAATAGGATGTAGACCAATTTATGCCAGCCCGGGCGATACCGGATCGATTTGACCCGGGAATGATCGAGCCATGGCATTGCTGCCAGAATCAGCACGGAGGCGCCCATCAGAACGACGCCGAAAAACTTCGCGTCGAGCACGAACATGCTGGCGATGGCGACCAGTCCGATCACTGCAACGATCGCCTTGACTAGTCCGGCAAGCCGCGACTTGAGGATCAATAGGGCAACGTAACCGACTACCACCGCCATCATTGCGTATATGAATTGCGACGTCGTCGCCCGCAACACCGAGTAGAACGGTGTGAAGTACCAGACCGGTGCGATATGCAGTGGCGTCTTGAGCGAATCGGCAGGAAGGAAGTTGTTGTATTCGAGGAAATATCCACCCATTTCCGGTGCGAAGAAGATCACGGCACTGAAAATCGTGAGAAAAATGACCACACCAAAGACATCATGGACGGAGTAATACGGATGCGAGGGAATCGAATCCAGCGGATGACCATCAGGGCCCAGGGTATCCTTGACTTCAATGCCGTCCGGGTTGTTCGAGCCGACTTCATGCAGCGCAATCAGATGTGCCATGACCAGGCCGATCAAGACTAGCGGGATCGCAATGACATGGAACGCGAAGAACCGGTTCAGGGTTGCGTCAGAGACCACATAGTCGCCACGAATCCACAACGACAAGTCCGGACCAATGAATGGAATGGCGCCGAACAGATTGACAATGACCTGTGCACCCCAATAGGACATTTGCCCCCAAGGGAGCAGATAGCCGAAGAACGCTTCGCCCATCAGCGCTAGGAAAATCCCCACGCCAAACAACCAGATCAATTCGCGCGGCTTGCGGTATGAGCCATACATCAGTGCGCGCGTCATGTGCAGGTAAATGATGATGAAGAACGCCGAGGCCCCAGTGGAGTGCATGTAGCGCACCAACCAGCCCCATGGTACGTCGCGCATGATGTACTCGACCGAAGCAAACGCCAGATTGGCGTCCGGCTTGTAGTGCATGACCAGGAAGATGCCGGTGACGATCTGCAGGGCAAGCACCAGCATGGCCAGCGAGCCGAAGATGTACCACCAGTTCAAGCTCTTGGGTGCGTAGTAATTGCCCCAGGCGCCGTTCCAGATACTGGTCAGCGGAAAGCGCGAATCAACCCAGTTCAGTGCCTTGTCGGCCATCGGCGCATTGGCCGGCAGCTGTTTTTCGTGGAATGCCATGATTACGCCTCGCCTTTCTCGTCTTTGCCGATGACGAGTTTGCCATCGCCGACAAACATATGCCGCGGCACTGTCAAATTATCCGGCGCAGGCTTGTTTTTGTAGACACGACCGGCCAGATCGAAGGTCGACCCGTGGCACGGGCAAAGGAATCCGCCGGCCCAGTCATCTGGCAGCGAAGGCTGCGGACCGGTTTGAAACTTGGTGCCAGGCGAGCAACCCAGATGCGGGCAGATGCCGACGGCGACGAAGATGTCCGGTTTGATCGAGCGCGTTTCGATATTGACGTACGAGGGCGTCAGATCACCGGGACTGCGTTTTGATTCAGGGTCTGCCAATTCACCCGCATTCTTGTCTGCCTTGAGGGTGGCAACCATCTCCGGCGTCCGCTTCAGGATCCAGACTGGCTTCCCGCGCCATTCGACAATCTTCATTTCGCCCGGCACAAGGCCTGAGATGTCGACCTCCACCGCAGCGCCGGCGGCTTTTGCCCGCTCGGACGGTTGAAATGTGGAAACCAACGCCGCCGTCGTCGCCAGACCGGCCACACCGCCCGCTGCGCATGTTGCGGCGAGCAAGTTGCGTCGACCGGAATCGACTTGCTTTTCGTTACTCATACCAACCCCAATCAGTCAAAATACGAAATCTGTTTGAAACTTCTAGCAACCTTAGATTATATCGGAGCAAGCGATCCTTTTAAAGGGAAACCATTGGTTTTGCCTACCCTACTTCTGTTTTCGCTGCCACTTTCGGGTTTCACCGGCCGCTTACTCGCCCTAAATCCAGCAAATGGCGATTTTTTGGCGCTGCCGACGATGACGATGCACGATTTGTGGGCGGGATCGTCAAGAGCGCCGCTGTTGGCATCGCAGGGACAAACTGTCCAAGTGTCCGGCAGTTCGCGGGCTTCAGGTTGGATTTAAGAGCTAGGTCGTGACAGGCGGCCAAGATGCTGCCCCGCACTCTTGTCACGTTGCGTCCCAACACTGTAATGTTCAAGTATGCTAATTCAACGTGCATACAAATACCGACTGCGTACCAACGGTGCAAACACGCGTTTGATGCGCCGCTTCGCCGGCTGTGGGCGCAAGGTGTGGAATTTGGCATTGAACCTGCAGCAGGCGAACTACGCCGCTGGCGGCAAGTACATCAGCTATGCGGCGATGTGCAA
Source organism: Actimicrobium sp. GrIS 1.19 (assembly GCF_035984655.1). Classification (NCBI taxonomy): domain Bacteria; kingdom Pseudomonadati; phylum Pseudomonadota; class Betaproteobacteria; order Burkholderiales; family Oxalobacteraceae; genus Actimicrobium; species Actimicrobium sp. GrIS 1.19. Next base: position 54,396 of record NZ_JAXCHT010000018.1, read on the forward strand.
ACACCTGACCGGCTGGCGCGCAGCGCCGGCGACGGTATGGTTGTCGGACGCGCCGGTGCATACACAACAGCAGGCGCTCAAAGACCTCGATCGTGCGTACCAGAACTTCTTCGCCGGTCGGGCCGACTTCCCGACATTTAAGAAGAAGGGTCGGGGTGACAGCTTCCGTTACCCGGACGCAAAGCAGTTCAAGGTCGATCAGGGCAACGGACGAATCTTCCTGCCCAAGCTTGGCTGGATCCGCTACCGCAACGGCAGGACGCTGCTCGGCACGCCGCGCAACGCCACCGTCAGCGCGGCAGCCAGCGAATGGTTTGTGTCGGTACAGACGCAGTATGAGGTCATAGAGCCGGTGCCGGTGGCAACTGATGCCATAGGCATTGACCTCGGCATTGTGCGTTTCGCCACCCTGTCAGATGGCGCATTCATCGCACCATTGAACAGTTTCAAGAAGCACCAACAGCGCCTGGCGAAATACCAGCGCTGCATGAGCAGAAAAGTGAAATTCAGCAGCAACTGGAGAAAAGCCAAGGCCAAAGTCACGGCAATTCACCGTGACATCGCCAATGCGAGAAATGACTTCCTGCACAAGACGACAACGACTATCAGCAACAACCACGCGTTGGTCGCTGTCGAAGATTTAGAGGTCGTGAACATGACAAGGTCGGCGCAGGGGACTGTTGCAACCTCGGGCAAGAACGTGCGTGCCAAGGCAGGATTGAATCGGTCGATCCTCGATCAGGGCTGGGGCGAATTTCGCCGTCAGCTCGCGTACAAGCTCAACTGGAATGGCGGGTTTTTCATGCAGGTGCCCGCCCACCACACCAGTCAGACTTGCCCGTGCTGCGGGCATGTCGACAAAGCCAACCGAAAGACCCAGTCGGCGTTTCTGTGTACCATTTGCTGGTACGAGAACAACGCCGATGTCGTCGGCGCGATCAACGTACTCGATCGCGCCCTGGCGCAACTGTCTCAACCGAGTACTGAAGAAGGGCCGGACACGGCCCAGATCGCCTGTGAGGTGAACGGAGCAGTCAGGCCGTCAGCAGCAGGAACCCACCGAAGCGACGTGCAAGAGGTTTTGTATGCGCAGTAGGAATCCCCGTCCTCTGCGCGTAAGCGCCAGCCGTCAGGCTGTGGTGGGGGAGGATGTCAAAACGGTACAATCCTCAAACACTGACAAAAAAGGGGAATAAATTGGGAATGATCACTGAATTCAAGACCTTTGCCATCAAGGGCAATGTAATGGATCTGGCCGTTGGCGTAATTATTGGCGGCGCATTCGGAAAAATTGTCGACTCGGTGGTGCAAGATTTGATCATGCCAATCGTCAGTACCATTTTTGGCGGCCTCGATTTCGCAAATTACTATTTGCCCCTCAAGGGGCAGGGAATGCAACTCTCACTGATTGAGGCCAAAAAAGCCGGCGCCGTTTTCGCCTACGGAAATTTTTTGACGATATTCCTCAACTTTCTCATTTTGGCTTTCATTATTTTTCAAATGGTTCGATTGATTAATCGCGCCAGGCGCACCGAGCCGGCGGTGCCCGCCCCACCCGCGGCGCCGACAGAAGAAGTGCTGTTGCTGCGCGAAATTCGCGATACCCTGCGCAAGTAAATTTTTTCGTCAAGCTGGCAGACAGGACGCTGGAAAACGGCGTTGTCTGCCACCATCTAGCAGTTTCCTTCTTTTTCCTGAATCAACATATGCGACGTCTCTGGCTATTATTTGCCCAAACTGCAACAGTCGGGTTGGCGCTTTGGTTCATCGTGATCACATTGCAGCCTGATTGGCTCGGCCGCAGAGCGCACAGCCCGCAAGCGGCGCCGGCCGGAACAACCATGGCGACCTCGGCGCCGACGCCGTCCGGCAGCAATTCATTTCGCGACGCCGCCGGTCGCGCAATGCCGTCCGTCGTGAACATTTATACGACCAAGGCATCGCAACAGGCGCGCAACCCGCTCCTCGATGATCCAGTCTTCCGGCGATTTTTCGGCGACCGGGCTGACCCTGACGAGAAACAGTTCAGCCTGGGCTCCGGGGTCGTGGTCAGCTCGGCCGGCTATATCCTGACCAACAACCACGTTGTCGAAGCAGCCGACGAAATTGAAGTGGCCTTTGCCGATGGCCGCAAAGCTGCCGCCAAGGTAGTCGGCGCAGATCCCGAAACCGATCTGGCGGTCATCAAGGTCGCGGTGGCGGATTTGCCGGCTATTAAGCTCGCTGATATCGCGCAGGCACGCGTTGGCGACGTTGTGCTGGCAATCGGCAATCCATTTGGCGTGGGCCAGACCGTGACCATGGGAATCATCTCGGCGCTGGGCCGCAATCACCTCAATATCAATACGTTCGAAAATTTCATTCAAACCGATGCGGCGATTAATCCCGGCAATTCCGGCGGCGCGCTGATCGATGTCAACGGCAATCTGCTCGGCATTAATACGGCGATTTACTCCCGTACCGGCGGCTCACTCGGCATCGGCTTTGCGATTCCCGTCAGCACCATCAAGACCGTGATGGACTCGATCATCGGCAGTGGCTCGGTAGTGCGCGGCTGGATCGGCGTCGAGCCGCAGGACATCACGCCTGAGCTGGCCGAGAGTTTCGGGCTGAGCCGCAAATCTGGCGCCATCATCGCAGGCGTTCAGAAAGGCGGCCCGGCCGACCGCGCAGGGCTACGGCCCGGTGACATCCTGGTTGCGGTCGAAGACAAGCCGGTGACTGACACTACCGAGATGCTGAATCTGATCGCGCAACTGGTCCCAGGCAAGCGCAGCAAGATGACGATCATGAGAAAGTCCACCGAGTCGACGCTGGATGTGATGGTCGGAAAGCGGCCGAAGCCCCAACGCCAGGAAGCGGAATAACATCCCATGCATCTTCGCGATCTGATCCAGTTCCTCGGTGAACTGGAAGAAAACAATAACCGCGCCTGGTTCGTGATGAACAAACCGCGCTACGACATCTTGCGCGCCGAGTTTCTGGAACTGGTGACGGAATTAATCGCAGACATCGCGCGCTTCGATCCGCTGGTAGCGGGCTGCAACCCGAGGAAAGCGCTGTTCAGGATCAATCGCGACATGCGCTTCTCCAAGGACAAGAGCCCGTACAAGACCCAGTTCTCGGCCGCCATCACGGCGACCAACCTGAAACGGCCCAGCCAGGGCGGCGGACCGCACTATTATTTTCATATCGATGCGCGCGGAACCGTACTGGTCGCTGGTGGGGAATACATGCCGCCGCCGGAACGGCTGCGGGCGATTCGCCAGCAAGTGATCGATGACGCCAGCGGTTTCGGGAAGTTGTTGAAAAATCGCAAATTGGTGGCGCGGTTCGGCGCCCTGAGCGACGAAAACAAACTGGCGCGTCCGCCGAAGGGGTTTGTGGTCGATACGCCGCATACGGAATATCTGAAACTCAAGAGTTTTGTTGCCTTCACCGAATCGAGCCTGCAGGACACGCCGGCACACACTCTCGGCCATGAATTGGCGTCGGCATTCGGGGATGTCTATCCGCTGGTCGCCTGGTTGCGGCTGGCGTAACGAACCATCACCTGCCTGGGCCACCAGGCAGAGGCCGTCAATGCAAATCCGGCTCTTCGGTGGGCGCCTGCGTCATGCGCACAAACAGCGGCGCCACCAGCAAACCAACCTCGTACAGCAAGCACAGCGGCACTGCCAGCAGCAGTTGGCTCATGATGTCCGGTGGCGTCACCACCGCGGCCAGCACAAACGCGCCAACGATGACATACGGACGGATCTGCCGCAACTTCTCGACCGTCACCAAGCCCATCCGCACCAGCACCACAACGACGATCGGGACTTCGAATGTGAGCCCGAAGGCAATGAACATGGTCATCACAAAACTGAAGTAGGCATCGATGTCCGGCGCCACGGAAATGGATTTGGGCGCGAAGTTGTTCACGAATCGAAACACCACGCCAAACACCAGAAAATAGCAAAATGCGACGCCGGTCACGAACAACACCGACGACGACACCACCAGCGGTGCAATCAGCTTTTTCTCATGCGCGTAGAGTCCCGGTGCGATGAAGGCCCAGAGCTGATACAGCACCCAGGGCAGCGTGATCATGAATGCCAGCAGCAGCGTCACTTTCATCGGAATCAGGAACGGCGTGATCACACCGGTGGCGATCATCTTGCTGCCGGCCGGCAGCGCCACCATCATCGGATAGGCCAGCAAATCGTAAATCTGCCCGGCCCAGGGCATCAGGCACAGAAATACAATGATGACCGCGATCGATGCTTTCATGATGCGGTTGCGCAGTTCGATCAGGTGACTGATGAACGTCTCCTGCGGGCTTTCGGTGCTTGCTTCTGGGTTCATGGATTGGTGCCGAATGCATCGGCGACAAGGGATTGCAGGATTGGCCGCTCAACGCTGAACAAGCCGCGCCTCAATGGAACGAACCCGCGCCGGGAGAGCCCGTTGGTCGAAACCGGGACACCCGTGCGGCGCCCGAAATAACGCGCGTCTTGCGACCGCTCTGGTGCTTGAACCAGACCGGCACGGCGGACATGCGCGCCAGCTTCTTCTTGCGGAAATTTTTTTGCTTGATGGCCAACTGGTCCGGCGTTGGCGTGTTGAGCAACGGATTGTCGTCACTGCCGTTGTAGTCGTGCTGCGCGCTTGACAGCGCGCCATATATGGCACTTTGCGCCTCACCCACGCACTCGGAAAGGTCTTTCCCGATATCGCTGGCAGCATCCTGCATGTCTTTTTGCATTTTGCGCAGCGCGTCGAGTTCCATTTCGCGCCCGACCTCGGACTTGACCTGATTGATGTAGCGTTGCGCGCGTCCATACAGGGTACCCGCCATGCGGGCGACACGCGGCAGCTTCTCAGGGCCGATGACGACCAGGGCAACGACGCCAATCAAGGCAAGCTTGGAAAGACCGAGATCAATCATGGGGGAACGCAAAGCAGAGTGGTCGGCATGCCTGCAAACAAAACGGCACTGCCCGGCCAGATCAGCTCTTTGTCTTCTCTTTCACGTCGACGTCGATGGTGCTCTTATCGGCAACTTGCGCCGACGGGGCTGGCGATTTTGCCGCATCCTCATCGCCTTTGACGCCATCCTTGAATCCCTTGACGGCTTTTCCGAGATCCGCGCCCATGTTGCCGATTTTCTTTGTTCCGAAAACCAGCATGACGATCACCAGCACGATCAACCAGTGCCAAATGCTAAATGAACCCATTTTATTTCTCCTAGCCGGACACGATGGTCCGGCAAACAATTGGTGTGACGTCGAACCCGTGCGGCGCCGATGATACTGCGGCTGGCGGCGCCTTGTTCCAACGCCCTATGCTCGACGCTGCCCGCGCCACGGGAGCGGACCGCCGATGACATGGAGATGCAAATGATACACCTCTTGACCACCATCCGGACCGGTGTTGAACAGCGTCTTGAAGCCACCGCTGCCACCGTTTTCGGCATTCGCTACATAGCCGCATCCCTGCTCGGCAGCCAGTTTCGGCGCCAGCAGCATCATCTTGCCGAGCAACGCTGCGTGCTCTTCGGTGCAATCGGCCAATGTCGCAATGTGACGCTTCGGCACGATCAGAAAATGGACCGGCGCAGCCGGATTGATGTCGTTGAACACCAGCACGTCATCGTCCTCGAAAATCACTTTCGAGGGGATTTTCCCGGAGGCGATCTTGCAGAAAAGGCAGTCTGTCATGGTGATCCTGGCTGATGGGGGTGAATACCGCGGTAGGCAAACAAAACGATCTGGCGTAACGGAGATTACCCGATACTTCCGGCATCGGGCGAGGCCGCGCGGCTGGCTTTTTCGTCGAGCCCTGACAGCCCTTCGCGGCGCGCCAGTTCGTCCAGCACCTGTTGCGGCGTCAGATTGAACTGGGACAGCATGATCAGCGAGTGAAACCACAGGTCGGCGCACTCGTACAGCACCTTGTTGGCATCACCGCTGACGCGCGCATCCTTGGCCGCCATCACGGTTTCGGTCGCTTCCTCGCCGATTTTCTTGAGGATCGCGTCATCGCCCTTCGAGAACAGGCGCGCGACATACGAACTGGCCGGGTCGCCGCCGTTGGCCGGCTTGCGGCTTTCGATCACGGCGGCCAGACGGGCGAGAGTTGTGCTCATGATGTCATTTATAAAGTGTCTCGGGATCGACCAGTACCGGATCGACGCTGATCCATTCGCCGTCGCCGGTGGCGCCGTCGAATTTCTGGAAGAAGCAGGAATGCCGTCCGGTGTGGCAGGCGATATTGCCGACCTGCTCCACCTTCAGGAGCACCACGTCTTCGTCACAATCGAGCCGGATTTCACGCACGGTCTGGAAGTTGCCCGACTCTTCGCCCTTGTGCCACAATTTCTTGCGCGACCGGCTCCAGTAGACCGCCTGTCCGGAATCGACAGTACGCGCCAGGGCCTCGCGATTCATCCACGCAAACATCAGCACGTCGTTCGAACCGGCCTCCTGCGCGATCACGGGAACCAGGCCGTTCTCGTCCCACTTAATCTTGTTCAGCCACATCGACTTGATGCTCATGACAATCTCACCGCAATCTGTTGTGCCGCCATGAATTGTTTCGCTTCCGTGATCGTATGCTGCCCATAATGAAAAATGCTGGCGGCGAGGACCGCATCCGCCTTGCCAATCGTGATGCCATCGGCCAGATCCTGCAAACCGCCCACACCGCCCGAGGCAATCACGGGAATGTTTACAGCATCGGATACAGCGGCGGTCAGGGCAAGGTCGAAGCCGCTCTTGGTGCCATCGCGATCCATGCTGGTCAGCAGCAGCTCGCCGGCACCCAGGGTCGCCATCGTCCTGGCCCAGTCGATCACATCGAGACCCGTTGCCTTACGCCCACCGTGGGTGAACACTTCCCATTGCTGATCGCCGGTGCGCTTGGCGTCGATCGCCACCACGATACACTGCGAGCCGTGCTTGCGCGCCGCATCGGCCACCAGTTGCGGATTGCTGATTGCAGCGGAATTGATACTGACCTTGTCGGCGCCGGCATTGAGAAGGCGTCGCACGTCGTCCACTGCGCGCACACCGCCGCCGACGGTCAGCGGAATGAACACCCTGGAGGCGACCGCCTCGATGATGTGCAGGATCAGGTCGCGCTCGTCGGAGGTCGCCGTGATGTCGAGGAAGGTAATTTCATCGGCGCCCTGGCCGTCATAGCGCTGCGCGATCTCGACCGGATCGCCGGCATCGCGCAATTCCAGAAAGTTGACGCCCTTGACCACCCGACCGGCAGTTACGTCGAGGCAGGGGATGATGCGTTTTGCCAGCGTCATGGCGCGTCGATGAACGGTTGCGCGAGCTCGGCGGTGAGCACATCGGCGCGTTCCTGCGCGGAACGCAAATCCAGCGTGCCTTCATAGATCGAGCGACCGCAGATCACGCCTTCGATGCCTTCGAATTGCACTGCGCACAGGTCTTCGACATCCTTGACACTGTGCACGCCGCCCGACGCGATCACCGGAATGGTCATGCTCTGCGCCAGCTTGACGGTGGCTTCCATGTTGATGCCGCCCATCATGCCGTCGCGGCCGATATCGGTATAGACGATCGCCTCGCAGCCGTAATCTTCGAACTTGCGCGCCAGGTCGATGACTTCATGGCCGGTCAGTTTGCTCCAGCCGTCGGTGGCGACCTTGCCGTCGCGGGCATCCAGGCCAACGATGATCTGGCCCGGAAAAGCGCTGCAGGCATCGTGCAGGAAACCCGGGCTCTTGACCGCCGCAGTGCCGATGATGATGTACGACAGGCCGTCGTCGAGGTAGCGTTCGATGGTGTCGAGATCACGAATGCCGCCGCCGAGCTGGACCGGAATTTCGTCCAGGCCATTGGCCAATGCAAAATCCCGCACCGCACGGATGATCGCCTTGACGGCGGCTTCATTCTTCGGCTTGCCGGCAAATGCGCCGTTCAGGTCGACCAGATGCAAGCGGCGCGCGCCCTGTTCGAGCCAGTGTCGCGCCATTGCGCCCGGATCTTCAGAAAACACCGTGGCTTGTTCCATGTCACCTTGTTTCAGGCGAACACAGTGACCGTCTTTGAGATCGATTGCAGGGATGAGCAACATGGCTGGTGGCTAGTCTGGTTAGGTGAATGAGATGAGTGAATGAAAACGCTCGGCATCGAATGTGCTCAAGGAGTCCAGTGCACGAAGTTGCGATACAACTGCAGTCCGGCCGCGGCACTTTTTTCCGGATGGAACTGCGTGGCAAAAATATTATCGCGCGCAACGGCGCAGGCAAACGGCGCGCCATACACGCTGATGCCAGCCACGTGTGCCGCCTGGTCGGGCTGCGCGTAGTAGCTGTGCACAAAATAAAAGTAGCTTTGGTCGTCGATGCCCTGCCACAGCGGATGGGACAGTGCTTGCTGCACACGGTTCCAACCCATCTGTGGCACCTTGAAGCGTGAACCGTCTTCCTGCAATTGTCCATCGAGTTGGAACTTGATGACCTTCCCGGGCAATAAACCGAGGCCGGTCGTCGCGCCCTCTTCGCTCCAGTCGAACAGCAATTGCTCGCCAATGCAGACGCCGAGCAACGGTTTGCTGCGCGCGGCCTCGACGACCGCCTGTTGCAAGCCGGACTCGCGCAGGCTGCGCATGCAATCGGGCATCGCACCCTGCCCCGGCAAGACCACCCGATCGGCCGCCTGGATATCTTCTGCGTGGCTGGAAATCTGCACATTGGCTTCCGGCGCGACATGGCGCAGGGCCTGCGCCACCGAGCGCAGATTGCCCATGCCGTAATCGACTACTACGATGTTGTTCATGGCTGAATAGGGTTTAGAGACTGCCTTTGGTCGACGGGATCATGCCCGCGCCGCGCGGATCAAGTTCGGCCGCCATCCGCAATGCGCGGCCAAATGCCTTGAACACGGTTTCGCATTGATGGTGGGCGTTTTCGCCGCGCAGGTTGTCAATGTGCAGCGAGACCAGCGCATGATTGACGAAGCCCTGGAAAAACTCATGGGTCAGGTCGACATCGAACGAGCCGATCATCGAGCGCTTGAACGGCACATGGAATTCGAGCCCGGGACGTCCGGAGAAATCGACGACAACACGCGACAGCGCCTCGTCCAGCGGCACGTAGGCATGGCCGTAACGGCGGATGCCCTTCTTGTCGCCGATGGCTTGCGCAAAGGCCTGGCCCAGCGTGATGCCGACATCTTCGACGGTGTGATGGGCATCGATGTGCAGGTCGCCCTTGGCTTCGATATCCAGGTCAATCAGGCCGTGACGGGCGATCTGGTCGAGCATGTGATCGAGAAATGGCACGCCGGTATGGAGATTCTGGCGGCCGGTGCCATCAAGATTGATGGACACGCGAATCTGCGTTTCATTGGTGTCACGGGTGACGCTGGCGGTGCGCGCGTTCGGAAGTGCGGTTGGCATGATCAAGGTCGGTTCGAACTACGATGAAAGAACGGCGGTGAGCGCGCTCAGGAATGCGGCATTTTCTTCGGGTGTGCTAACGGTGACGCGCAAGCAATCTTCAAGCAGTACATGCATTTTACCCACATTTTTGATCAGCACTTTGCGCGCCAGCAGTTCGGCAAAGACGGCGTTGGCGGTTTTGCCGTTGGCGCGCACGCGAATGAGCAAAAAATTCGCGGCCGAGGGAAACACCTCGACCCCCGGCAGGCGCGCCAGCGCGGCGGACAGGTCGAGGCGCTCGGCCCGCAAAGCCGCGGCCTGCTGCTCCAGAATGTCGGCGTGGTCGAGCACGAATGCCGCGGCGGCTTCGGTCAGGACATTGATGTTGTAGGGCGGGCGCACCTTTTCGAATTCGGCCAGCAAGGCGGCGCTGGCGGACATGTACCCGAGCCGGATACCGGCCAGCCCCAGCTTGGATACCGTGCGCATGACCAGCAAATTGTCGAACTCCGCCAGGCGTGGCATGAAGGTGGCCTGGGCAAACGGCTGATACGCCTCGTCGACAATGACAACGCCACTGTCGCCGACCGCTTGCAGGATCGCGACAATATCGGCGGCATCGAACAGCGTGCCGGTCGGATTGTTCGGGTACGCCAGATAGATGATCGCCGGGCGCTGCTGCGCAATCGCGGCCAGCATTGCCGGCAGGTCCAGCGTCAGGTCGGCCCGCAGCGGCACGCCAATGAATTCGAGCCCGGCGAATTGCGCCGACAACGCATACATGACGAATCCCGGCACCGGCGCCAGCACCTTCGCACCCGGCTTGGCGCAGGCCACCGACACCATCGCAATCAACTCATCCGAGCCATTGCCGAGCACCACGTCAAACCCGTCGGGGACGCCCATTTTTTCGCGCAAGCGGGCCTTGAGGCCGGCATAGGTCGGCACCGGGTAGCGATTGAGCGCCACCTCGGCGAGCCGCCTGCCCAGCTCGGCGCGCAACTCGGGCGACAGCTGGTACGGGTTTTCCATCGCATCGAGTTTCAGGAAGCCGGCGGCGTCCTGTACGTGATACGGCGCGAGGGCGCGTATGTCAGGGCGGATGATGTGGTCGATCAGAGACATGGTATTGGCTTTACGGCGTGGTTTAAAACCTCAGGCGATGTCGGACGCGCTGAGCAGGTTCTTGTTCTGTGGCAGGTTCAGGCGCTGTCCGATCAGCGCACAATAATCGGCATTCAATTCAAATCCGACAAATTCGCGACCGCACCGCATCGCTGCAACTGCCGTGGTGCCGCTGCCCATGAATGGATCGAGGACAATGCCGCCGGGTGGGCAGGACGCCTTGATCATGCGCTCGATGATTTCGAGCGGCTTCTGGGTCGGATGGTCGGCCCGCTCGCGATGTTCGCGATGCAGGCGCGAGACGCTCCAGACGTCTTTGGGGTTATAGCCAAGTTCCAGCCATTTGGCACCGACAAAGATCGAGCGCGAACGGGCCTTCTTGGTCTCGGCATCATACGGGATCCGGATGGCGTCGAGGTCAAAATGATAATCCCTGGCGTTGACGAAGAAGCCGATCGTGTCATGCACCGATGAAAACTTGCGCACGCTGCCACCCATCGACGGCACCCGGCGATCCCAGACGATTTCGTTGACCATCGTCATGCGCTGCTTGAGCAGCACGAAGATCTCCGGCGAATAGCGCCACGTCAAGAAAATGTACAGGCTGCCGTTGGGCTTGAGCTTTGGCAACGCGGCATCGATCCAGCGCTGCATCCACGCCAGGTATTCGACCGTGGCCAGCTTGTCCGAATCGTTGCCGTAATCCTTGCCCAGGCCATACGGCGGGTCGGCGATGATCAGGTCGATCGCGCCGTCGGGAATGCGCGCCAGGCCGGTCAGCGCATCCTCGCAGAAGACCTGGTTGCGCCACTCAGCCACGCCCGATCCCACGGCTCATTTGAAGCGGAATTCTGCGGAGCGGGCGTGGGCCTGCAAGCCTTCGCCGTAGGCCAGCTCGGCGGCGATCCGGCCCAGCGTTGCCGCGCCAGTCTGGCTGACCTGGATGATCGAGGAACGCTTCTGGAAATCGTAGACACCCAGCGGCGACGAAAAACGCGCGGTGCGCGAGGTCGGCAGGACGTGATTCGGCCCGGCACAGTAATCGCCCAGCGCTTCGGAAGAAAACCGCCCTAGAAACATCGCGCCGGCATGGCGAATCTGCTCGGCCCATTGCGACGACCCCGCGGCCGAAATCTCGAGGTGTTCGGCGGCGATGTGATTGGCGATTTCGCAGGCTTCGGTCATGTCGCGCACCTTGATCAGCGCGCCGCGATCGGTCAGCGACTTGGCGATCACGTCGCGCCGCGGCATCTCCGGCAGCAGCTTGTCGATGCTGGCCTCGACCGCACGGATATACGCGGCATCCGGGCACAGCAGAATCGATTGCGCCAATTCATCGTGCTCGGCCTGCGAAAACAGATCCATCGCGATCCAGTCGGGATCGGTGCTGCCATCGCAGATCACGAGGATCTCGGATGGTCCGGCGATCATGTCGATACCGACGATGCCGAACACGCGGCGCTTGGCGGCGGCGACCCAGGCATTGCCAGGGCCGACGATCTTGTCGACCGGACTGATGGTTGCGGTGCCGTAAGCGAGTGCACCCACCGCTTGCGCGCCGCCGATGGTGAACACACGATCGACCCCGGCAATTGCGGCGGCGGCCAGCACGAGCTCGTTGCGCACGCCATCCGGGGTTGGCACCACCATGATGATTTCGTGCACGCCGGCGACCCGCGCCGGGATCGCGTTCATTAATACCGACGAGGGATAGGCCGCCTTGCCGCCCGGGACGTAAATGCCGACACGGTCCAGCGGCGTGACCTTCTGGCCCAGCACCGTGCCGTCGGCTTCGATGTAACTGAATCCGGCCGAACCGCATTCCTTTTTCTGGCGCTCGTGAAAACTGCGCACCCGGTCGGCGGCCTTTTGCAGCGCGTCGCGGCGCACCGGCGCCAGATTGCGCAGGGCGGCCTGCATCTCTGCCACCGGGATTTCCAGCGCGCCGACGCTGCTGGCGCTGACACGGTCGAATTGGCGGGTGTAATCGAGCACCGCTGCATCGCCATGCAATTTGACCTGCGCCAGGATGTCGGCGGCGGCGCGATCAATGGCAGCGTCGTCACCGGCGTCGAATGCCAGCACTGCGTCAAGTTGCCGGGCAAAATCGGGGGCAGTGGAATCAAGATTGCGTAGCGATAGGGACATGTTCAGCGGCTCGTCGTTGGTGGTTGGAAGGCGTCAGGCTGGGCTCGATGCTTTTTCGAATGCGTCGAGAATCGGTTGCAGCCACTCGCGCTTGAGTTTCAAGGCGGCCTGATTGACCACAAGTCGCGCCGAAATTTCCATGATGTGTTCGACTTCCACCAAATTGTTCGCGCGCAGGGTATTGCCGGTGCTGACCATGTCGACGATGGCGTCGGACAACCCGACCAGCGGCGCCAGCTCCATCGAACCATACAGTTTGATCAGATCGACGTGCACACCCTTGGCAGCAAAATGTTCGCGCGCCGTTTGCACATACTTGGTCGCGACCCGCAACCGCGCGCCATGCCGCACCGCGTTCTCGTAGTTGAAGCCGGCCTGCACCGCGACCGACATGCGGCAGTTGGCGATGTTCAGGTCGATCGGCTGGTACAGGCCCTCGCCGCCGTGCTCGTGAAGCACATCCTTGCCGGCCACGCCAAAATCGGCGGCGCCATATTGCACGTAGGTCGGCACATCCGAGGCGCGTACGATAATCACGCGCACATGGGGATCATTGGTGGGCAGGATCAGCTTGCGCGAGGTTTCCGGATCTTCGGTGACCATGATGCCGGCGGCTTCCAGCAACGGAATGGTTTCTTCGAAGATGCGTCCTTTCGACAGCGCCAGCGTCAATTGTTGCGGCTGCTTTGAAGTGCTCATTTAACACGCTCGATCTGGGCGCCGACCGCGGCCAGCTTGACTTCCATGCGGTCATAGCCGCGATCAAGATGGTAAATCCGTTCGATCAGGGTTTGCCCGCGTGCCGCCAGGCCGGCGATCACTAGCGACGCCGAGGCGCGCAAATCGGTTGCCATCACCGGCGCGCCAACAAAATGATCGACCCCTTTGACAATCGCGACATTGCCTTCGATGTCGATGGCCGCGCCAAGCCGGTTCATTTCCTGCACATGCATGAAGCGGTTCTCGAAGATGGTTTCGGTGACGCGGCTGGCGCCTTCGGCAATCGCGTTGAGTGCCATGAACTGCGCCTGCATGTCGGTCGGAAAGCCGGGATATTCGGTCGTGCGGAAGCTGACCGCCTTGGGCCGCGCTGCCATCTGGACCCGAATCCAGTCGGGGCCGGAAGTCAGGATCACGCCAGCCTGGCGCAGCTTGTCGAAGGCGGCGTCAAGGATGTCGCTGCGGGTGTTTTTCAGGATCACGTCGCCGCCCGTTGCCGCCACCGCGCACAGGAAGGTGCCGGTCTCGATGCGGTCGGCAATCACCGTGTGCTCGGCGCCATGCAACTTCGCCACGCCGCGAATGACCAGACGATCGGTGCCGATGCCGTCGATTTGCGCACCCATGGCGACCAGCAGATGCGCGAGATCCGTCACTTCCGGCTCGCGCGCGGCGTTTTCCAGCACGGTCTCGCCGTCGGCCAGCGTCGCCGCCATCAACAGGTTTTCGGTGCCCGTGACGGTAATCATGTCGGTGACCACGCGGGTACCCTTGAGTTTCTTGGCGCGCGCATGGATGTAGCCGGCTTCGATGTGCACCTCGGCGCCCATCGCCTGCAAACCACGAATATGCTGGTCAACCGGACGCGAGCCAATGGCGCAGCCGCCGGGCAGCGACACTTTGGCTTCACCGAAGCGCGCCAGCAATGGTCCGAGCACCAGGATCGATGCGCGCATGGTCTTGACCATATCGTAGGGCGCTTCGAGCTTGTTGATCGCAGCGCCATTGAGCATCATCCGGCTGCCCTCCTGCTCCGTCTGCAGTCCCATCTGGCGCAGCAACTTGAGCATCGTCGCGACATCCTGCAGCTGCGGGACATTGCTCAGCGCGATCGTATCGGCGGTCAGCAGTCCGGCGCACAAGATCGGCAGTGCCGCATTCTTGGCGCCGGAAATCGTGATTTCGCCAGCGAGGCGGTTGCCGCCAGTGATAAGCAGTTTATCCATTATTGTTGAAACTCTTCGGGGGTCAGTGTCTTCATTGACAGGGCGTGGATTTCTTCGCGCATGCGGTCACCCAGCGCCGCGTAGACGATTTGATGACGCTGGATCAGGCGCTTGCCGGCAAACGCCGACGAGACAATCACCGCCTTGAAATGCTGGCCGTCACCTTCGACTTCAAGGTGACTGCAGTCGAGTCCGGCGGCGATATAGGTTTTGACGAGTTCGGGGGTCGGCAACATAGTTCGGGCTCTTTCAGAAACAGGGTATTACTGACGCAGTTTGTAGCCGCTCTTGAGCATCTTGATCGCAACGGTGGCGAGCACGATCGAAAATACCGCGACAATTGAAAAACTCTGCAGCGGATCGACATCGGACTGGCCGAAGAAGCCATAGCGAAAGCCATCGATCATGTAGAAAAACGGATTGAAATGCGAGACGGTCTGCCACATCGGCGGCAGCGAATGTACCGAGTAGAACACGCCGGACAGAAAGGTAGCAGGCACGATCAGGAAGTTCTGGAACGCGGCCATCTGGTCGAATTTCTCGACCCAGATGCCGACGATTAAACCCATTGTGCCCAGCATCGTGGCGCCGACGACGGCAAAAATCAAAATCCACCACGGCGCAACGAACGACAATTTGGCAAACCAAGCGGTGATGACAAACACGCCAGCGCCGACGGCCATGCCGCGCACCACCGCAGCCAGCACATAGGCACTGAACACTTCCCAATGCGATAAAGGTGTGAGCAGGACAAACACCAGATTGCCGGTAATTTTGGACTGCACCAGCGACGACGATGAATTGGCAAAGGCGTTTTGCAGCACGCTCATCATCACCAGCCCGGGAATCAGGAACGCGGTGTAACGCACGCCCGGATAGACCTGGACATGCTCATCCAGCACATGGCCGAAGATCAGCAGATACAGCATCGCCGTGACGATCGGTGCGGTCAGGGTTTGCGTCGCGACTTTCCAGAAGCGCAGGACTTCCTTGTAAAACAGGGTCTGGAAGCCGATCATTTTTCACCTTCCATAATTTGCAGGAACACATCTTCCAGATCGGCCTGCTGCAACTGCATGTCGTCGATGACCGCGCCGCTTTCGCGCAGGCACGCGAGGATGGGCTCGACATCGGTGTAGTCGGTCACCCGCAGCGTGTATTGCGTGCCGCTGATGAGTTGTTCGGGATGGGCCACCAGCGGAATGAGCCGATCGGGCAAGGCGCCGCTGGCCAGCGTTACGACCAGTTGCGAGCCGGAGATGCGCTTGATCAGCGCGGCCGTCGAATCGAGCGCGACGACCTGGCCGGCCTTGAGCATCGCCACCCGGTTGCACAGTGCCTGCGCTTCTTCAAGATAGTGGGTGGTCAGGACCACGGTGTGGCCTTCGCGATTGAGCCGGGCAATGAATTTCCAGAGGGTTTGACGCAATTCGACGTCAACCCCGGCAGTCGGCTCGTCGAGCACGATGACCGGCGGCTTGTGCACCAGCGCCTGGGCCACCAGCACGCGGCGCTTCATGCCGCCGGACAGCGCGCGCATGTTGGCGTCGGCCTTGCTGGTCAGGTCGAGATGATGCATTACCTCGTCGATCCATTTGTCATTGTTCTTCAGGCCGAAATAGCCGGACTGCATGCGCAAGGTCTCGCGCACCGTGAAGAAAGGATCAAATACCAGCTCCTGCGGCACCACGCCAAGGCGGGCGCGCGCGGCGCGATAGTCGGTCACGACATCGTGCCCTTCGACTGTCACGGTGCCGGAATCTGCGCGGTTCAAGCCGGCGATGATCGAGATGAGGGTGGTCTTGCCAGCGCCATTCGGTCCGAGCAAGCCGAAAAATTCGCCGCGCTCGATCGTCAGCGAGACGCCATCAAGGGCGCGCAGCGCGTGGTAGTTCTTTACAACATTGGTAATCTGGATGGCAGCCATAACGGCGAGGTGCGCAATTCGTAGAGGTGAGCCTGCAACAGCGGTCTGGTAACCGCCCAATCGCGTGGCGAAAGCATTGAATTATAGGGGAATTCTCTTTCCCGGGAGGGACAACAGGGAACGTGGCGACCGCAACGGTCAGTGATGTGGCAGATCGGAACGGGCGCCCGCGGCCGTGCCCAGCTGCAGCAGATCGGCAACGCCATACAACACACTCAGGCCAACCAGATTGGCGGGAGGATTCATCAACGCCAGCGACGTGGCGTTGGCCCGTGCGGCGCGTTGCCAGGCCAGCAAGACCGCCACAGCGCTCGAATCGATGGCATCGACCCGGGCCAGATCGATGCTGGTCTGGCCCGACGCGATGGCGCGCAGGCCCTCTTCAAGTACGACTGTCGCATTGTCGAACGTCATTGCCTGCGCGGGTGCGAACATCACTGCAATCAGGAAGCGTCAGCGGACTTTGCCTTGCCCTTGGCGGCAGTCGCGTCAGCCAGCTTCTTGTTCTTGTCGGACAACGCCTTGATCAGGCCGTCGATACCGTTCTTGCTGATTTCGGAAGTGAAGGTGCTCTTGTAGCTTTCGACCAGCCACGCGCCCAGCACATTGACGTCATAAATTCTCCAGCCGCCGTTGGTCTTTTCGAGGCGATAGTTCAACTGGATCGGCTCACCGCGAGGCTGCACCACCTGCGAGCGCACTTCGACATCGGTATCGCTCGGCTCCGAACGCATCGGCTTGAACTCAACCTTCTGGTCACGCACCTGCGAAATCGCGCCGGAGTAGGTATAGACCAGCAGCGTGCGGAATTCCGCAATCAACTGCTGTTTCTGCTCCGGCGTGGCTTCGCGCCAGTTTTTGCCGGCTGCCAGCATGGTCATTTTCTGGAAGTCGACAAATGGCAGGATCTTCTCTTCCACAACCTGCAGCACGCGTTTCTGGTTTCCGCTTTGTACTTCCTTGTCGGCCTTGGCAATATCCAGCACTTCCATGCTGATACGCTTGACCAGCGCATCGGGCGCCTCGGCGTCAGCAGCGAGTGTGGCACCGCTGAAGAACATCGCAGCGGCGGCAAGGGCAAGGGCAAATAATTTTTTGATGAGGTTCATGATGATTAGTGTGTTCGTTGACGTGAAGTTAGTCGTGACTGACGCTTAACCGTGTTGGCGTGATTCCGGATGACACGATCGCTGGTGTTTCGACATATTGTCGGGCGTCTTCACCAGTCTTGGGAGTTGCAGCAGCGTCGGTCGCCTCGACATTGACCGCGCGCTTGTCTGTGGTCACCTCCGCATCCTGCAAGGGTTCGTCATCCAGCGACGAGCGTTTTCCCTTCGACGCAGGCGAGTCGCCATCATTGATCTTGCTCTGACGTCGCTGCAGATAGGCATCGCGAATGAATTCATAACGGTCGATAGCGGCATCCTCGATCAGCGTCGAGGCGTCCAGTACTGAAGCGCGCAGATCCACCAAACGGACTGCAGTACCAACGTTACGCCAGTTGACCGGTTTTTTGTAGCCCCAGATATCACCGGCGAAGTCGACCGGTGTCGCGGCCGTGTCACGCAGCGTGGAGGGCCCGAACAGTGGCAACACCACGTACGGACCCGACTTCACTCCCCAGACACCCAGCGTCTGACCGAAATCCTCGTTGTGCTTCTGCAAACCGACTTCCGAGCCGATATCCAGCACCCCGGCGATGCCGAACGTCGTGTTGATTGCAACCCGCATGACGTCGTTCATGCCATTTTCGAGCTTGCCCTGCAGCAGATTGTTGACTGCGGTCCAGACGTCGCCCAGGTTGCCAAAAAAATTGCCGACACCGGTCTGGACGAACTGCGGCAGCACGTTCTTGTAGACCGTTGCGGCCGGCTTCAGCACCACCCGGTCAAGGCCGTCGTTGAAACTGAACATCGAGCGGTTGAAGCCTTCGAATGGGTCCTGCGGATTGTTGCTGCGCGTCGTGGCGCAACCGGATAGCGCAACAACCAGTGTCAGCATTGCCGCGTGTTTGAATGTGGTGAGGTTCACTTCTTTTCGTCCTTTCCTTCGGCCGCCTTGCTGAACAAGAACTGACTGATCAGGTTCTCGAGCACGATGGCCGACTGGGTCATTTTAATTTTGTCGCCGGCGACCAACGCATTCGTATCACCACCCGGCTCGATGCCAACATATTGTTCACCCAGCAAACCGGATGTAAGAATCTTCGCCGAACTGTCCTTCGGAAACTTGTAGCGGCTTTCCAGACTTAACGTCACGGCAGCCTGAAAACTTTTATCATCAAAGGCAATGTCGGCCACCCGCCCCACCACCACGCCGGCACTCTTGACCGGCGCGCGCGGCTTGAGGCCGCCAATGTTGTCGAATTTGGTCGTCAGCGAATAGGTGTTGCCGGTCGACAGCGAACCCAGATTCCCGGCCTTCATCGCCAGAAAGAACAATGCGGCCGCACCCAACAGCACGAACAGACCAACCCAGAGATCCAGTGATTTTCGCTGCATGACCCGAAACCTTAACAAAGAGGAAAAACAAATTGCGCGTGACTGCCCGGACTGTTCCTAGTCGAACATCAATGCCGTCATCAGAAAATCCAGCCACAGCACCGACAGCGAAGCAATCACCACGGTGCGGGTGGTAGCTCGCGCCACGCCTTCCGGGGTGGGCTGCGCTTCGTAGCCCTGATATAGCGCCACGAAGGTTACGGCAAATCCGAACACCACGCTTTTAATTACACCATTGGCGATGTCTTTCCAGACATCGACCCCGCCCTGCATCTGCGACCAGAACGCACCTTCATCGACCCCGATCAACTGCACGCCGACCAGATAACCGCCGATGATACCGACGGCGCTGAAAATCGCAGCCAGTACCGGCATCGCGATCACGCCTGCCCAGAAGCGCGGCGCCAGCACACGCTGGATCGGATCGATCGCCATCATTTCCATTGCCGACAACTGTTCGCCGGCTTTCATCAGACCGATTTCGGCCGTCAGCGAGGTGCCGGCGCGACCGGCAAACAACAGCGCGGTCACGACCGGCCCGAGTTCACGCGTCAGCGACAGCGCCACCAGCAAACCCAGCGCCTGCTCGGAACCGTACTTGTTAAGGGTGTAGTAGCCCTGCAGGCCAAGCACGAATCCGACAAACAGTCCGGAGACGGCAATGATCACCAGCGAATAATTACCGACAAAATGAATCTGGTCGGTGATCAGGCGCGGCCGTCGCCACAGTCCACCCGATGCCCGCAGAATGGCAAAGAAGGCGCGTGCGCCGTAACCGAGGTTTTCCATCAACCCGCGCGTGGCGGCGCCAATGGCGACAATCCAGGCGAGGCTCATGACTGTATCTCCAGGCCCAGATCGGCAGCCAGCGATTTCCCGGCGTAGTGGAATGGCACCGGGCCATCGACTTCGGCATTGACGAACTGCTTGACGTACGGGTCCTGTGACGCGCGCATTTCGGTCGGCGTACCGTGGGCGACGATTTTTCCCTGCGACAGAAAATACACGTAGTCGGCAATCAGGAACGATTCATTGACATCATGCGACACCAGGATCGAGGTCAGGCCCAGTACATCATTGAGCTGGCGAATCAGATTGGCGGTCACGCCCATCGAAATCGGATCGAGCCCGGCGAACGGCTCGTCGTACATGATCAGTTGCGGATCGAGCGCAATGGCGCGAGCCAGCGCCACCCGTCGCGCCATGCCGCCCGACACTTCGGCCGGCTTCAGTTGCGCCGCATTGCGCAGACCAACTGCCTGCAGCTTCAACAACACCAGGTCGCGAATCAGGTCTTCCGGCAGGTCGGTATGTTCACGCAACGGGAAGGCGACATTCTCGAAGACGCTCAAATCGGTAAACAAGGCGCCATGCTGAAACAGCATGCCCATTTTGCGCCGCATCGCAAACAGTTCGGGATTCGTCATCGTGTGCACGATTTGCCCGGCGACGTTGACGCTGCCCGCTCCGGGCTTGATCTGACCGCCGATCAGTCGCAGCACCGTGGTTTTACCGGAGCCGGAACCGCCCATGACTGCAATGACTTTACCGCGCGGGAAATCCATGCGCAGGCCCGAAAGAATCGGGCGTTCACCATAGGAAAAATGCAAATCACGGATTTCGATGAGGTTGACCACAGCGGGAATCAAGGAGGACAAGGGCGTGATTGTAGTGCAGATCGGCACTTCGCTACGTTCGTTGCACAAGATCCAACAATCCGTTGCCTATCCGCGATTAGCAATGCGACAACTTGACCTGCATGATCAACGCGGCAGCACCGATTCACCCATCAAAAATGTGTCGACCGCCTGCGCGCACTGGCGCCCTTCGCGAATCGCCCAAACCACCAGCGATTGGCCGCGCCGCATGTCACCGGCAGCGAATACCTTCGCCACCGAAGTCTGATAGCTGCCGGCGCCGTCGGTTACCGCCTTGGCATTGCCGCGCGCGTCGAGTTCGACACCAAAGGCCTGTAGCACTTGCGCAACGGGCGATACAAAACCCATCGCCAGCAGGACCAAATCGGCTTTCATTTCGAATTCGGAGTTCGGAATTTCCTGCATGCGGCCGTCCTTCCACTCGACGCGTGCAGCGATGAGCTTGTCGACCTTGCCATTCTTGCCCTCCAGGCGCTTGGTCGCCACTGCCCAATCGCGCTCGCAACCTTCCTGGTGCGACGACGACGTGCGCAGTTTGGTTGGCCAGTAAGGCCACACCATGGGTTTGTTTTCCTGCTCGGGCGGCTGCGGCATCAGTTCGAACTGGGCAATCGACGCGGCGCCATGGCGGTTCGAGGTGCCGACGCAATCGGACCCGGTATCACCGCCACCGATCACGATGACGTGCTTGCCGGTGGCCATGATCTGGTCCTTGACCTTGTCACCGGCGTTGATCTTGTTCTGCGCGGGCAAAAAATCCATGGCGAAATGGACGCCCTTAAGTTCGCGCCCGGGCACCGGCAGGTCGCGCGGCTGTTCCGCGCCACCCGCCAGGATCACGGCATCGAAATCATGTTCGAGCTGCTCCGGAAAAATCGTTTCGCGCGCCTGGTTCGGCACATTGGCGGGAAAGTCCTTGCCGATCAAGACGCCGGTGCGAAACACCACGCCTTCGGCTTGCAGTTGCTCGATGCGCCGATCGATGTGGCTCTTTTCCATCTTGAAGTCCGGAATGCCATAGCGCAGCAGGCCGCCGATGCGATCGCTTTTTTCAAACACGGTGACGTCATGCCCGACCCGCGCCAGTTGCTGTGCAGCGGCCAGGCCGGCCGGGCCGGAGCCGACGATGGCGATCTTCTTGCCGGTGCGCGTAGCCGACGGTTGCGGCACGACCCAGCCGTTTTCCCAACCCTTGTCGATGATGAAATGCTCGATCGATTTGATGCCTACCGCGTCGCTGTTGATGCCCAGCGTGCAGGCGCTTTCGCACGGCGCCGGGCAGATGCGGCCGGTGAACTCGGGGAAGTTGTTGGTCGAGTGCAGGGTCTCCAGGGCTTCGCGGTAGCTGCCGCGATACACCATGTCATTCCAGTCCGGGATGATGTTGTTGACCGGACAGCCTGTAGTGCAGAACGGGATGCCGCAATCCATGCAACGCGCACCCTGCACCTTGGCCTCGGCATCTTTCAGATGCACGATGAATTCCTTGTAATGCTTGGTGCGCAGTTGCGGCGCTTCGCTTGCCTCGGACAGACGCGCAAACTCGATGAAGCCAGTCACTTTTCCCATGATCGATCCTGTGATGCGCCGCTATCTGGAACGGCAAATTGATGTTATGCGGCGATCTTTTCTTTGCCGGTCTTCACGCTTGCGGGGGCCGCGGCCTTCGCTGCGCCCATTTCAGTCAGCGCGCGCTTGTACTCGAGCGGGAACACCTTGACGAATTTCGTCCGCGCGCTAACCCAGTCATCGAGCAGATTGCGGGCACGGGTGCTGCCGGTGTACTTGAAGTGGCGTTCGATCAGGCCCTTCAGAATCGCTTCGTCAGTTTGCCCGGGCTCGCCACGGGCGATGCTGTGCCAGATGGCGCGATCGACGCTCTGCTCCTGCTCGACATGACTCATGACCGGCTCCAGCGCCACCATCGACAGGTTGCATAGCGATTCGAATTCACCGGCCGGGTCATACACGTAGGCGATGCCGCCGGACATGCCGGCAGCGAAGTTGCGGCCGGTGTCACCCAGCACCACCACGGTGCCGCCGGTCATGTATTCGCAACCATGATCGCCGCTGCCTTCGACCACCGCTGTCGCGCCGGAATTGCGCACTGCAAAGCGTTCACCGACCACGCCGTTGATGAATGCCTCGCCGGAAATCGCGCCGTACAGCACGGTGTTACCGGCGATGATGTTGTCGACCGCACGACCACGGAATTCGGTATTCGGACGCACGATGATGCGACCGCCCGACAAGCCCTTGCCGACATAATCATTGCCCTCGCCGACCAGATCGATCGTGATGCCATGTGCCAGAAATGCTGCCGCCGATTGTCCGGCCGTACCCTGCAACTGGATGTGGATGGTGTCGTCCGGCAGGCCGTCGTGGCCATAGCGCTTCGCAACTTCGCCCGACAGCATGGTGCCCACCGTGCGATTGACATTGCGTACCGGCGAAATGAACGACACCCGTTCGCCTTTTTCGAGTGCGGCCCTGGCTTGCACGATCAGCTTGTGATCGAGCGCCTTGACGAGGCCATGGTCCTGCTCCTCGACCTGATAGCGCGGCTCGTCCATCGGCATCTCGGGCAGATGGAAAATCCGGCTGAAATCCAGCCCCTTGGCCTTCCAGTGCGTGACGGCTTTTGACTTGTCGAGCAAATCGGCGCGCCCGATCAATTCATTGAAGGTCGCGATGCCGAGTTGCGCCATGATCTGACGTGCTTCTTCAGCGACAAAGAAGAAGAAGTTGACGACGTGTTCCGGCTTGCCGGCGAATTTCGCGCGCAGCACCGGGTCTTGCGTGGCGACACCGACCGGACAGGTATTCAGATGACACTTGCGCATCATGATGCAGCCTTCCACCACCAGCGGCGCCGTGGCAAATCCGACTTCGTCGGCGCCCAGCAATGCCGCAATCACCACATCGCGGCCGGTCTTGATCTGACCATCGGCCTGCACCCGGATA
Source organism: Actimicrobium sp. GrIS 1.19 (assembly GCF_035984655.1). Taxonomy (NCBI): domain Bacteria; kingdom Pseudomonadati; phylum Pseudomonadota; class Betaproteobacteria; order Burkholderiales; family Oxalobacteraceae; genus Actimicrobium; species Actimicrobium sp. GrIS 1.19. The sequence continues at coordinate 78,064 of NZ_JAXCHT010000018.1, forward strand.
CGGCTGCGCAGACGGTTGAGCACAAGCGTTTGCTGGGTCTCGGCCAGGCCCAGCTCCCACGGCGAACCGGCATGCTTGATCGAGGACAGCGGCGATGCGCCGGTGCCGCCGTCGTGCCCGGCGATGACGACATGGTCCGACTTGGCCTTGGCAACCCCGGCGGCAATCGTACCGACGCCCACTTCGGAAACCAGCTTGACCGAAATCGAGGCTTTCGGATTGACGTTCTTGAGATCGTGAATCAACTGTGCCAGGTCTTCAATCGAATAGATGTCGTGGTGCGGCGGCGGTGAAATCAGCCCCACGCCTGGCACCGAGAAGCGCAATTTGGCAATGTATTCCGACACCTTGTGGCCCGGCAGCTGACCACCCTCGCCCGGCTTGGCGCCCTGCGCCATCTTGATCTGGATCTGGTCTGCCGAGATCAGGTATTCCGCTGTGACACCGAAGCGTCCCGAGGCCACCTGCTTGATCTTCGAACGCAGCGAATCGCCGGCCTGGAGCGGAATCTCGACTTCGATATTCTCCTTGCCAATGATCGACGCCATCGTATCGCCCTGCTTGATCGGAATGCCCTTGAGTTCCTGCCGGTAGCGATGCACGTCCTCGCCGCCTTCGCCGGTATTGGACTTGCCGCCGATGCGATTCATGGCAATGGCCAGCGTGGCATGCGCTTCGGTGGAAATCGAACCGAGCGACATGGCGCCGGTGGCGAAGCGCTTGACGATTTCCTTGGCCGGTTCGACTTCGTCGAGCGGGATGGCCCTGGACGGATCGATCTTGAATTCGAACAGGCCGCGCAGCGTCATGTGACGCTTCGACTGATCGTTGATGATCTGGGCGTATTCCTTGTAGGTGTTGAAGTTGTTGGCGCGCGCCGCGTGCTGCAGTTTGGCGATGGCGTCGGGGGTCCACATGTGTTCTTCGCCGCGCACCCGGAACGCGTATTCGCCACCGGCTTCCAGCGCATTGGTCAGCACCGGGTCCTTGCCGAAGGCGGCGCGATGCAGTCGCAGTGCTTCTTCGGCCACTTCGAACACGCCGATGCCTTCGACGTTCGAAGCGGTACCCTTGAAGTATTGATTGACCAGCGACTTGTTGAGGCCAATGGCTTCGAAAATTTGCGCGCCACAATACGACATGTAGGTCGAAATGCCCATCTTCGACATGACCTTGAGCAGTCCCTTGCCGATCGCTTTCTGGAAGTTGGCGATGGCCTTTTCCGGCGTCAGATCGGCAGCCAGTTGCTGCGCCATGGCGGCCAGCGTATCCATCGCCAGGTACGGATGGATGGCCTCGGCGCCGTAGCCGGCCAGCAGTGCGAAGTGATGCGTCTCGCGTGCCGAGCCGGTCTCGACCACCAGCCCGGTCGAGGTGCGCAGACCCTTGCTGACCAGGTGCAAGTGGATCGCCGAGGTCGCCAGCAGCGCCGGAATCGCGACCTGTTCACCATCCACCTTGCGGTCGGAAATGATCAGGATGTTGTGGCCGGAGCGCACCGCATCGACAGCCTTGGCGCACAGCGAAGCCAGGCGCGCCTCGATGCCTTCCTTGCCCCAGGCGACCGGATAGCAGATGTTGAGTTCATGCGACTTGAACTTGCCGCCGGTGTGCGCGCTGATATTGCGCAGCTTGGCGATGTCGCCGTAATCCAGCACCGGCTGTTTGACTTCCAGCCGCATCGGCGGATTGATGTTGTTGGTATCGAGCAGATTGGGCTTGGGCCCGATGAATGACACCAGCGACATCACCATCGCTTCGCGAATCGGATCGATCGGCGGATTGGTGACCTGCGCAAACAGCTGCTTGAAGTAGTTGTAGAGGGTCTTGTCCTTGTTCGACATCACGGCCAGCGGCGAGTCATTGCCCATTGAACCAGTGGCTTCTTCACCGTTGACAGCCATCGGCGTCATCAGGAACTTCAGGTCTTCCTGGCTGTAGCCGAACAGTTGCTGGCGATCGATCAGTGGCAGCGTCGAGGTCGGCTCGGCCGGTTCGGCCTTGAGCGCGCCGAGGCGGATCCGGACCGAGGCGATCCATTGCTTGTAGGGCTTGGCGTTGGCGTAGGTGTCCTTGAGCTCCTTGTCGCCGATGATGCGACCAGCTTCGAGATCGATCAGGAACATCTTGCCAGGCTGCAGGCGCCATTTCTGGATGATCTTCGACTCCGGAATCGGCAGCACGCCGGATTCGGACGCCATCACCACCAGGTCGTCGTCGGTGACGATATAGCGTGCAGGACGCAAGCCATTGCGGTCGAGCGTGCCGCCGATGTGCCGGCCATCGGTAAACGCCATCGCGGCCGGGCCGTCCCACGGCTCCATCATCGCGGCGTGATATTCATAGAACGCGCGCCGGTTGTCGTCCATCAGCGCGTGGTTTTCCCAAGCCTCGGGAATCATCATCATCATCGCCTGGGCAATCGGGTAACCGGCCATCAACAGCAGCTCAAGGGCGTTGTCGAAACAGGCGGTGTCGGACTGTCCTTCGTAAATCAGCGGGAACAACTTTTGCAGGTCATCGCCCAGCACGGCGGATTTCATGACCCCCTCACGGGCGCGCATCCAGTTGAAGTTGCCCTTGACGGTGTTGATCTCGCCGTTGTGCGCGATCAGCCGATACGGGTGGGCCAGTGGCCATTCGGGGAAAGTATTGGTGGAAAAGCGCTGATGCACCAGTGCCAGCGCCGTCAGGCAGCGCGGGTCCTGCAAATCTTTGTAGTAGACGCCGACCTGGTCCGCCAGCAGCAGGCCTTTGTAGACCACCGTGCGGGCCGACATCGACGGCACGAAGAACTCCTTGCCATGCAACAGATTGAGTGCCTGGATCGCATGACCGGACGACTTGCGGATCACATACAGTTTTCGTTCGAGCGCGTCGGTGACCATGATGTCCGGGCCGCGGCCAATGAAGATCTGGCGGATCACCGGTTCCTTGTCGCGCACGGTGGGCGACATTGGCATCGTCACGTCGACCGGCACGTCGCGCCAGCCCAGTACGACCTGTCCTTCGGCCAGCACGGCGCGTTCAATTTCCTGCTCGCAGGCGATACGCGAGGCATTCTCTTTTGGCAGAAACACCATTCCGACGCCAAACTCGCCCGGCGGCGGCAATGTCACGCCCTGCGCCGCCATCTCTTCGCGGTAGTACTGGTCCGGCACCTGAATCAGAATACCGGCGCCATCGCCCATCAAGGTATCGGCGCCCACCGCGCCGCGATGGTCGAGATTTTTCAGGATCAGCAATCCCTGCTCGACGATCGAGTGCGATTTGTGGCCCTTGATATGGGCGATGAAACCGACGCCACAGGCATCATGTTCATTGGATGGGTCATACAGACCTTGCGCGTGCATAGCGATTCTCCAGACCGGACGAGTTTGATCGCCCAGCATAGTGCAGCGCAACACATCCCGCAACCTCTTTAATTAGGGTCAGAGTCAATTTAAATTCGCTAAATTCTCCTTCAAATTTAAATGGGGACAGAGTCAATTCGGGGTGAACGGGAAGGTACACCGATTGCCGCCCTCACCTCACACGGGCTCGCTCGGCTCGACCTTCCAGGGGCGACCGCGCTTGGCGGGCCCGACCCGCCGCTGAATGCGCTTTTCCAGCGTATTGCGAAAGTGCGGCGAACCTAGCGCCCAGCCTTTCAGCGTCGCATCGGTCAGTGCGGTCACCTCCTGGCCGCTCAGGCCTTGCTCAACCAGGGCACGATAGGCGGCTTCGCGCTGGAATGGCGTATTCCCGAGCGACCAGTACAGCGGGTGATCGGTAATCAACGGGTCGGCCTGCGTCCCGACATGGTGTGCGTAGCTTGACCAGACGAAGTCGGCCGGGCTGGCGACCATCCCCGCGCGCACCGGATTGAGCTCGATGTAGCGCGAGCAGGTCATCAGGTAGCGTTCCGAGTCGATCACAGTCGCCTTGAAGCGCCCCTGGAACAGCGTGCCGACGCGCTGATACTTGCGATTGAAGTACGGTACGTAATGGCGGCCGATCCATTGCATCATGCGGCTCAGCCCCTCCTTGTCGGACGGTGTCGCCAGCAGATGGAGGTGATTTGGCATCAGCACATAAGCATGCAGCGACACATGAAATTGCCGCGCACCCTCGCGCAGCCACAGCAAAAAGCGCTGGTGATCTTCATCATCACGAAAGATCAGCTGGCGGTCGTTGCCACGCTGAATGATGTGGTGGGGCTGCTCAGGGACAACCAGTCGAGGTAAACGCGCCATGGCGGGATGTGGTGTCAGGGAAGGTGGGGTTGGCGCATTTTAATTGACTCTGACCCCAATTAAACAGGAATAAGTTGACTCTGACCCTAATTAATTTTTATGCGCGCAGGAATAACATTCTTGCCTGCAGCGCTTCCGGGCTGAACAGCGCTTCGACCGTGCGGCGGGCGTTGGCGCCGATTCGGGCGCGCAGAGCGGGGTCGTGCTGCAGCTCGGCCAGAATGGCGGCAGCCTGGTCGGTTGTATCAAAGAGGAATCCATTTTCGCCGTGGCGGATATGGTCGGCGTAGCCACCGTGACGATGGCATACCACTGGCAAGCCGCACGCCATTGCTTCAAATACAACACGCCCGAAGGTTTCGACGTGGACGCCAGTGCGGTAATAGAACACATCCAGTCCACCAAGAAACGCCTCGGCGGCAATTTGCCCTTCCGGCAACAGCTGCAACGCTGGCGTGACGGGCAGGTCGGGCGCCAGGATGGTCGCGCCCTGAAGGCGAATTTGCCAGCCGGCGGCAAGCAGGGTTCGATACAACGGCAGGTCGTCGGGGTGGTGCTTGTCGGCGGTGTCGCGGCTCAACCGGCCCAGCACCAACGGCGCGTCCGGCGCACGCACTTTGGCATGCGGCATGAAGCGGGTGAGATCGATCGGGGATGGGTGGACGGTGCCATCGATACCCAGCAAGCGTTTCTGGAACTCGGAGATCAACACGTATTCGGTGCGCGGCCAGCGCAACAGCGGCGGGCGTTCACTGGTCAATTGCAGCACCTTGGGATGAAAGGTGTTGAAGACATAGATCAGCCGGCGCGGTCGCGCAATCAGATAGGGCCAGATCCGGTTGCGCCAATGCGCGCCGAAGAACACGTAATTACCGCCATTCGGCACGCGCCCGTGCAATACCGACAGGCGCTGGATCGGATAAGCCTCCAGCAGCGCCGGCGAGGCCTTCGATGATGTCGCCCACATCTGCACCCGGACTTGCTGCGACAGCAGGTGGTAGACCGCCAGCGTCTCGAGCTCACTGCCGCCGAACGGATTCTGGAAACCATTGAACAGATGAACAGTCTCGACCGCACTCATTGGCGCCATTCCGGGCCGAGCACGGCATAGCAGTTCAGGTCATGGAACTGGCCGCCCCAAAAGGCCTGTTCCCGATGCACACCCTCGAAGCGAAACCCAAGGCGGGTCAGGACGGCAATCGAGGCATGATTATCGGCGTGGCTTTCGGCCTGAATCCGGTGCAAGCCCATCGGCCCGAATCCGTGCGCGAGCACCGCGCGCAGTGCCGCGGTCATGTGTCCCTGGCCGGTGGCGTCGCGCGCCAGCTCGAAGCCGAGCAGGCAGTTGCGCCAGCTTTTATTCCAGCGGAAAAATCCGCAACTGCCGATCAGCCGGCCATCGCTGCGCCGCTCGATGCCCCAGCGCACCCCGGTGCCGCCGGCAAACCAGCCGGCAAACATTGCGGTGATCTGGTTGGCCTGGGCGATATCGGTAATCGGGTCGACGCCGAACCAACGCATCGTCTCCGCGTCCGAGTGAATCTGGAACAGGGCATTGGCATCGCTTGCGACGATTTCGCGCAGGATCAGGTGTTCGGTGTGCAGCGTCGGAAAAATCGGAGTCATCGGGCCGGGCGGCGGGTTGGGAGGGCGCGCCCACGATAGCGCAAAGTCGCCCCACAATCAATCGCACCAGCCGCGGGTCGGGTCGGCATCAGCGCTGACCGCGCCAACCCATTTCAACCATCCGCTGCGAATCGAGTGCGCGCACCAGCAGCGCGCGAATTTCGTTGAGCGGAGTGACCTCGGCATTGTCGATCTTCGATGATGCGACCGTGACGTCCCAGTCGCCGTACAGGAAGCCCATCGGCAGACGGTTGACGGTCAACGGCATCACCACAAAGCTGCGCGCCGACGGCACCGCATCTTTCCACCAGCGCGGCAGCTTGTTGATGAAGGACGGGTCGCGCGCATTGTCGACGAACACCATCTTGTCGTTGGCCAGGGCGGCGTGGAATACGTCAGGCTGGTAGGCGTCGTCAAACGTCAAGCGCTGCACCACTTCCTGCAGGCCGTTGCCGAGGCACATGCGCGCCACATAGCGCGCATCCTTTTGCACCCGCTGAAATGCTGCGGCGTGACTGAAGCCGAGGCTCTTGAACAGGGTTTCCAGCGCCAGCGACATCATCTGCGCGGTCGATGCGGTCTTGAGCAACTCCTCCATCTCGGCGACGCCGCGACTGAGTAACTGGGCGGCATTGGTGGGCTTGCCATTTTGCAAAACCGAAATTCCCGACCGGGCGGCAACCGCCTTGGCGGAAGGAAGCGCTGGCGCAGCCTCCTCGCCCCCGGTTTTTCGGGCAGTCTGCACCGCCGTCAGCAATTGCGCCGCGTCCACGCCGAGCATGCCTGCGTAGTCCCGGGCAAGCCGTGCCAGCCCCGGCGGCAACACGGTGCTGCCAGGCGCCTCCTTGAACAGCACTTCGGCACAGCGTGATGACATTGTCGACACGGCGGCCAACCAGTCGTTATGGTTCAGCGGCTCGTCCAACACCTTCGGCGCCACATCCGCCAAGGTATCGACCAGCGTCGATGGCAAACCCCATTTCAGCGCGACGGCGCGGCCAACGGCATCCAGTCCGAGACCCAGCAAGCGCCGCGAGGCGGCATCTTCAGCCGCACTGTCTCCGCCGCACTCACGCTGAATGACCTGCCATGTTTCGGATAAATAAAAGGCCACCATCATGCGGCCCAGACCGTGCAGCATCGAACACACCACTGCCTGCTCGGCATCGCGGGCGCTTGCCGCCGAAGCCACTTGCCGGCCGATATGTCCGGCCAGAACGGCCTTTTCCATCTCGTTGCGCGCCATCGACGAATCGGATGACGCAACGGCAAGGCCGTCGACCAGCTTCAACCCCAGCGCCAGATGTCCGATCGACTCGGTGCCCAGCACCATCACCGCTTCCGACACTGTGCTGATGTTCTGGCCAAAGACCGAATACATGGGACTGTTGGCCAGGCGCAAAACCTTTTGCGTCAGGGTCGGGTCGGACAGGACAGTCCGGGTCATGTTGAATTCGTTGGCGTCCTCGCCGCGCATGGCGCCAAGAATGGCGCCGACCACCTTTGAGAATCCGGGTAGATCGCCGCGCTGCCGGACCCGCTGCCAGAGCAGATCGAGTGACTTTTCGGCGTCGACGGCGCGCTCGCTCATCATCGCGTGACGCTGGCCGCGACAAGCTGGGCGTGCTCGGTGCTGGCTGCCCGCAACAACGCCATGGCGGTCTCCGGCATCATTGGATGACCGGTGTAAAAGCCCTGAATCAGGGTGCAGCCCTGGCGTACCAGAAACTGCAATTGTTCGGCGTTCTCCACCCCTTCGGCCACGGTCGACAGGTCGAGGTGGCTCGCCAGGCTGAGGACGACATTGCAAATCGCCGCATCCTTGACCGACTCCGGCAAATCCTGAATGAAGGCGCGATCGATCTTCAGCGTTGAAATCGGGAAGCGTTTCAAATAAGCGAGCGACGAATAACCGGTGCCAAAATCGTCAATCGCGATGCGCACGCCGCGCGCGCTGATCTGGTTGAGCGTCGCCTCGGCGTGGCCGGGATCGGCCATCAGGATGCCCTCGGTAATTTCGAGCAGCAATTGCTCGCCCTCCAGTCCGGCCAGGCTGAGCGCCTCATCCATCATGCCGAGGAACTGGTCGTTGCGGAACTGGCGCGGGCTGACATTGACCGAGACATACAAGGGTCGGCCGGCCGCTTCCTGAAACCGCTTCAGCTGCATGCAAGCCGATTTGAGCGCCCAGGCGCCGAGCAGGTTGATCAGGCCGTTGCTCTCGGCCATGGGAATGAACTGCACCGGCGACACCAGGCCCTGGTCGGGCCGCATCCAGCGCATCAGCGCCTCGTAGCCGCGCACCTGGCGCGTGGTGGCATCGACGATGGGCTGGTAATGCAGACAGAATTCGCCATTGCGCACGGCCTCGAACATGGCCGCTTCCATCGTGACATCGTATTCCTGCTGATTGAATTTCTGCGGACTGTAGACCACGCAGCGGGCCTTGCCGGTTTCCTTGGCACGCATCATCGCCGTATCGGCATGGGTCAACAGCCTGACGTCATCGTCGCCATGCTCGGGATAGGTTGCCGCGCCGATCGAGGCGCCGACGTACAACGTGTGACCCTGAATCTCGAACGGCAGCTGCATGTTGGCGATCATCCGGCGCGCCACGGTCAGGATTTCCGCTTCGCTGATGGCGCCCGGCAGCACGGCGACGAATTCGTCACCGCCGACCCGGGCCAGCGTATCGACATTGCGCAGCGTCTCGCGCAGGCGCTCGCCGGCGACCTTCAGCAGGGTATCGCCGACCAGGTGGCCGAGCGCGTCGTTGACTTTCTTGAAGCGGTCCAGGTCCAGCGCCAGCACCGAAAAGCCGCGCCCGGTGCGCTTGGCCTGTGCGATCGCCATGTGCATGCGATCCGACAGCAGCGCGCGGTTGGGCAAGCCGGTCAAGGCATCGTGCGTGGCCATGTGACGCAAGCGTTCTTCAGTGGCTTGCTGCTCGGTGATATCGCGCCCGACCGCCAGCAGCTCGGTCTTGCCCTTGTCGGTCAGGTAATTGGTGATTTGCAGTTCGAACCACAAGGCCGACTTGCGCGTGTTCAGGCGTACGTTGATTTTGCCCGTGCGGCCCGTCTCGATGGCCTGGGTGATGGCGAGGCTGATAATCAGGCGATCGCTCAAAGGCGCCAGCTCGGACAGAAACCAGCCTACAATCTGCCCGGTGACACCGACGGCGTCGAGCGCACGCAAACTGGCGAACAGGATCTTTCCCTTGTCGTCCAGGCGGAATACTGCGTCACCGGCGGCCTCCATCAAACTGTCCAGAGGTCCTTCGGTGCCAGCTCTCATTGCGTTATTATCTCTTGTAAACATAACAACATTTGTGAGTGAACTAAGCACGACGGTGTCGGCTTCCAAACGGATCCATACAAACGACAGTGTCGCGAGATGGTAACTTCTGCTTCAATGGAACCTTCCTGCAATTGCTGCAAAGCCGCATGCGTATTGCCTTAGCCCCGCATTGTTCATGTGCTGCTTTAAGTCTTGTAACAAATTCTAGTCGGAAAGTTATCAAGAAAATGGCAAAAAGTACATCAAAAGAAAAAAAATCTTGTTAATTTTCGATAAATTTCCCTTTATTGCCGTGATTCCGCCTGAAAGTGCGCCGTGGCCGTCCGTGCCGCGCCCACAAATCTGCAGCGAAACCCCCGGCTGACGTCAGTTGATGTACAGCAGGTCGCGGCAGCCGTTAATGCAGGCGCCTGGCGCCAAACCGCTGCCGCAAATAAAAACGCAGCCTTGCGGGCTGCGTCGGTACGACAAACACGTGGTCAAACCTGGCTCAGAATGGTTATGCGCAGTGAAAAACGTAAACAACGTAGCGAGTGAGTGAGTGATTGACTTCCTAGCGTTTGACCGAGCTGGTACGTAAACCTCTGTAGCTACAAGGCACCGTTGTTTACATTTTTTGGCATGATTTGTGGGAAGCCAACGCTTCCAAGTAGGCCCATCGTGCGTTGAGTAAACTAGTGTAAGGGCGAGAGGGTAGGCCAAGGTAAGCTGGTCGAGACCCTTAGTGCTGGTTATGGTAGTCTGCGGGCCTCGGTAACAAGGTCCGAAATGAAGAAAGCTGCCCGGAGGCAGCCTTCTGGTGTTAATTGTCGGAACGTCGCCCGCAGTATCTCGGTATTCAAAATTCCAAGAATCCTGAGTCGGTATCACTACCGACACCCCGTTCAAGTGAGTAAAACAAATGGCCCCACTCTTGCTACATGCGCCTCACCTTGTTGCCATTACAGCGGGCGCTTCGTCATCAACGACGTATATAGTGTAGCACACCTTGTTCAAAAATGAGTGAGGCAGAGTAAACCGTACGCACATCCCGGTCATAGGGGATAATTGCCACTTAGACATAAATTTAGCGCGGTGTGATGTGTCAGACGAATTCGGATTCTGGACGGTTGATGGCTTGACAACATTTGGCACCATGCCGGGCGGCATACTGCCAGGTATAGCTGACCCCTTGCCCATTAAACTACAAAACGGCGATGCATACTGGGGAGCCGCTCACATCGAAAAGCGCCACGGGAGATGGCTTCAAGAAAATAAACACAGCGCTGCGAGCATGGTGTATCTGAAGCTGACTCAGACCGGGATTGTTTATGCTGCAGGAGATACCAACAAGAGCAAAATACGGTTGACCTTGGCACCGGCAGTCCTTCTTATCTTGAAATACATTCCCAGCGAGCACTTCCTCAGCGTGACGTCACTGTATTTAAAAAAAGACATGCCGGACGGCGACGAACTGGGTCGCTATTACGGCAGTCAACGTGGCCGCGCCCAAGGGCCCCGCCCGGTGCCGGTTTTCGCTGCGCCAAATGCCGCAATCGCCCCCCTGCAAGCCATCATCCAGCCTGCAACACCAGCGGGCAATGCCGTGGCCACGCTGAATACTCCCGCAAGTAATGGCCCAATCATCGTCTACAAGAAACGCCGCAGCATATAAAACCAACCCCGCCTGCATGGCACTGTCGCAGGTCAGCAAACGCCCGGGCCGCAGACCCGGCCAACGGGCAGCCAGCACCGTAGTGGCCTACATGGGCCCTGCGCGGCCCATGCCCCGCGCCAGTTGTCCACGACTCCCGTATTAGGTTCGCGTCGCCGTTTTCATCGATGAGAAGCTAGCGCCTCACTTCCTGAACCGTGCGCTTGACCAGGTGGGCGCCCGCGTGTATGAGTGCGAACTGAGTCCATCTATATCGGCCTCTTTGGGACAGGTCTCAGAACAACGGCAAGAATGGTTACTAGACTTTGTCACAGAAGCCATAAGAAAGGAAAGGCAATAATATGATGTTTCTTGAAAGCCCTTCGCAGTTTGCGCCAGTTTCCAAATGGGAAGCTTGGTCGGAGCGCCTGAAAACGTTCAATCCACATGACACAACCGTTGTTGCAGAGAAGCAACGCGCTGAACGGATAATTGCACGTCATCGCAATCCTCGAGAGATTGCACATAAGGCCATTCCGGATTAAGACGACAAAAAACACTTCGGAGCTTTTTTGCGCCTTGAACAAAGGGGTCTTAAGACTGTCTCGTTCGTGCAACCGGGCCGCAAGCATGTGCGGAGTACTCTAAGGATGGATTGTTTCCGTTGCCTTGACGTATTGGGGCGTAGCCCCCCACTATCCTGAAATAATTATTTTAAAGGTTAGCCGTACATGGAGGTATTCTTCGATTTCATTGGCTGGATTGCCGTAAATATTTTGGTTCCAACGCTAGCACCCATAATATTCCTGTTGCTTCCCAAGATTCCCCGAAAGACTCGGCCGTATGCAAAGGGACTCGTGTTGAAGGCAGTTCAAGATGGACAGCTTTTTTGGGTCACAATTGCTCTGTGCGCGGTGGGCTGCTACGAGTTGTACACTTATGTCCAAACTGGCGTTGAAGGCTTGTGGCATACCGGCGCGATTATCGGCATCGTGTGGTTTGCGGTCTCCAGCCTCGTTTCGATGGTATTGGTTTTGCTCCAGGCTATCGACATCCCTGGTGAAGTCGCGCAGCCCGCTGTCGTGGGGAGCCACGACAGCGGGCTGGTGAGCATATCCGTATGGTTTGTCCTGATGACTGCGGTCACTGTATGTGGTTCGCATTATCTCGCGGCAATCGCAACAAATAATGCTACACTTGATAACGAGGCGAAATGGCAGACTCTTGTTGCTTGTTTGAAAGACAATAAACGTCACAATGCCTGTCCACAAGAAGGAGCAAAGAAATGACCAAAGTTATGCAAATTATGACTGTGCCTGAGGTGCGCCACCGGTTTGCACACCATCTGGGAATTTTCGGGTTGATTGTGGGCGCTGTTGTAGCGACGATGATATCGCTCTTAGCGGTCTTCGCCTGAGATAGCGGCAATTTCTATCGAAATTAGCAAAAAAAGCGGCGTTCAGTGTCGCTTTTGCTGTTTATACGCATATTTTCGAGAGTCGACCGGAGGTACTGCATGTGGCAATTACGATTGCTACTGCGGCCCTATCAACCTCTTCCTGCAAGACTTTCCAGCTATTCCTCCTATCCAGCGGTCCGAAGTCCCAACTGAGCTTGGGTTCAGTTGGGGGAGAATTGTTGGAGTGTCACGTACAGCGCATCGCGGCTCGCTACCCGGAAGTCTCGCTACACGCTCGAATAACCAGTTGCTACCAGTGTGTCGTAGACCGAGCGGTTGGCTTCAGTGAGCCGTTCCGGTTCTGCGCGATAGCCCAGGCGGTCACACAGGAACTGCGCGACAGCACACGAGCGCGAGAAACCACCTTCGCAGTGCACTACGATAGTCTGCACATCCTGCGGCAGCGCTTTGATTGATGAATTCAACAATCTCACGCGCCTGCGCCGCCGTAAACGCCGCAGGCAGTTTCTCGCGGGCCCGAGCGCTGAGGTCCTTCGCGTTGAAATCAACGTCAGCGAATGACAATCGCATCAGATATTCAAATCCCTCCAGCTGCGCCGTGCCCTTATCCGCAGCGGTGATTGAAATCATAGCGACAGACGCCAGCGCTGGAACACGCTGTGCGTCTGCGCGTGACAGCGCGAACACCTGCCTGCCGACGGCAGGCGGGCGGTAGAGTTTGCTGATTACGCTCGTGAGATGGTTGTTCATCCGGTCAATCTACCGCGTGCTATCAATCAAAAGGAAAGTGATGCCTCTGCACTGGCCCCATAGTCGTGGGAGCCGCGGATGGCGGCGGCTAGCCGTTAACTAGCGCAGAGTTGTTCCCAGTGCCCACCGGATGCGCTCTGCGTGGGTAGGCAGCAGTCCAATGTCAACTCGGCACATCACGAGGCGTCCAGCACGGTCATGTTTTGAGCCCGCAAGCCCTGTCCCGCTCAACGTGTCATCGAGGATGACGTAGGGCTCTCCATGATGATGCCGGGCTAGCCAACCATCTACCGCATCGAGCCGGGTCTTACCGGACGCTTGCAATGCCTCCCCCTCAGGATGAAGCCCGTTGGCAAGCCACAGCGCACCGGATGCGCGAAAAAGTGCCTCTATGCTGGAAAGCAGCATCAGACGCAGCCATGATGAGGTTACAACTATCTGAGGATTGAATTCGAACACCAGTGGCTCAAGAACGTCTAGGGCTGGGGGATGCCAAAGAAGTGACAAAAGGTCACTGGGCCATTCCTTTTGAGCCACATCGTAGCCACCATAGGGGCGGTTCAGACAAAAAACATCATCTATGTCGAGCAGGAGCAAGGGACGCATAAGGTGGCTAGTTATAAATGGTTTCGCGGCGCGTGAAGAAGTCTGTTCGCGCTGATCGAAATTTGACCCACCGGGGGTGCGGCGTAAAACTTGGACTACTTGGAGGTAGTTCATGTACTCATACGAAGACCGCATTCGCGCAGTCAAGCTCTTCATCAAGCTCGGGAAACGCACTGGTCCGACCATTCGTCAGTTGGGTTACCCAACAAAAAATGCGCTCAAGCGATGGTATCGGGAATACGAACATGGTCGCGATTTGCAGGTAGGCTATAGGCGCGCATGGCAGAAGTATTCGGCTGAACAGAAACAGGCGGCAGTCGACCATTTCCTAAACCACGATCGCTGCCTTGCTGGAACCATCAAGGCACTTGGATACCCATGCAGTGAAACGCTCAATGGGTGGATTGAGGAACGTCTCCCTGGAGCGCGGAATCGCCTTGTCGGCAAAGCGGCGGGCGTTCAGCATTCGCCGGAGCGCAAACAGGCTGCAGTCATTGAGCTTTACACCAGGCAGATAAGTGCCCTGGCGATTTCTCAAAAGCTGGCAGTTAGCAGGCCGACGTTGTACAAATGGAAAGATCAACTACTTGGTCGTGAGGCTCCCCCATCCATGAAACGCCAGAACGATTCACCGCCAGATTCAGAGCCGACGGAACTGCAGCGGCAAGTCGACTCGCTGCGACGGGATATTCGGCAATTGCAGCTTGAACACGACCTGTTAAAGAAAGCCAATGAACTATTAAAAAAGGGCCTGGGCGTCGACCTTCCGCTCCTGACAAACCGGGAGAAGACGATACTGGTTGACGCCCTGAAACAAATCTACGAGCTCTCGGAACTCCTCGTCGAACTTGGCCTTGCCCGTAGCTCGTACTTTTATCACCGGGCCCGTCTTCGAAGACCTGACAAGTATGCAGATGCGCGGCTTGCCATTACAGATGTCTTCGAGTGCAATCACCGTTGCTATGGTTATCGGCGGATGCGGGCGGCACTTGGCAGACAGCGGATGTTCATCTCTGAGAAAGTCGTGCAACGGCTGATGAGGCAGGAATGCTTGGTCGTTGCAGCTACCAGGCGGCGTCGGTACGGGTCCTACCTTGGAGAAATCAGTCCCGCACCAGAGAATCTCATCAACCGCGACTTCCAGGCTGCGACCCCGAATGAGAAGTGGCTTACCGACATCACCGAGTTCCAGATCCCAGCTGGGAAAGTGTATTTATCGCCCATGATCGACTGCTTCGATGGTTTAGTTATCAGTTGGTCCATCGGCACGCGTCCAGACGCCGACTTGGTGAACACAATGTTGGATGCTGCCATCGAAACGGTGGCCAGCGGCGGT
>NZ_JAXCHT010000019.1:0-91781 GCF_035984655.1 Actimicrobium sp. GrIS 1.19
GAAGACTTATCCACAGACGCGGGGTAATCTACGCGCAAACAGGGTGGGTCATTTTTAGATGAAAACAGTGGGTCAGTTTTAAGCGATTCTCAACATCAAAGCCTCCTGTGGAAAAATTAAGGAAGATCCGAGATATTCATCAACTTTGGGCTACAACAATTTCCCAGTCCCTTCGCTGACTGAACAGAATAAGCGGGCTATCACTGGCTTAGTGTTTGAAATTCTCGGCGCACGGGAGCGCTACCCTGAGCTGAGTCTTTCTGATCTGTATGACCCTGACTTGATGCCGCCCGATCTAATGGAGGCACATGCACGCCTAGATGAGGTAGTCGAGCGCTGCTTCCGAGCAAAACCGTTCGTTAACGACGAAGAACGCCTTGACCATCTGTTCAAGCTTTATGAAAAAATGACGGGAACCCAGAATGCCTAATATTGTTGATGTCACCTACGAACAGACTGGCCGAAGCACCAGTATTAACAAGTACGGCATGCGGGAGATGCAGGAACGTGCCTTTGAAGCTCGCAATGCCCAATACCTACTACTGAAAGCACCCCCAGCGTCTGGCAAGTCCCGTGCGCTCATGTTCATTGCTTTGGACAAACTAATAAACCAAGGGCTTTCTAAGGCCATCATTGCCGTTCCTGAGAAGTCCATTGGCGGTTCCTTTGACAGTGTGGAGCTCAGCAAGTTTGGCTTCTTCGCGGACTGGATGGTCGAGCCACGGAACAACCTCTGCACGCCTGGTGGCGACAAAAGCAAGGTTCAGGCGTTCATCAATTTTTTAAAGAACGACGCCAAGATTCTCATCTGCACCCATGCCACTTTGCGTTTCGCTTTTGAAGCTCTGGAAGAGTCCGAATTTGACAACGTGCTGCTTGCCATTGACGAGTTCCACCATGTGTCTGCCGACGGGGAAAACCGTCTTGGTGAACTGCTAAGAACCGTCATGGCCAAGTCCGACGTGCACATAGCTGCCATGACCGGCTCGTACTTCCGTGGTGACAGTGTGCCGGTCCTCTTGCCCGAAGACGAAGCGCAGTTCACCAAGGTCAGCTACAACTACTACGAGCAGTTGAACGGCTATACATTTCTTAAGTCGCTTGGTATCGGCTACCACTTCTATCAAGGCAAGTACACCAGTGCCATAGACGAAGTGCTGAACACCGATCAGAAGACCATTCTTCACATACCCAATGTGCAGTCAGGCGAGTCCACCAAGGATAAGTATGACGAGGTGGATCAGATTCTGGACATCATTGGCACGGTTACTCATCGCGACCCTGACACGGGTGTTATCCATGTCGTTCGGCATGGCGACGGCAAGAAGCTGAAGGTCGCCGATCTCGTTCATGACGAACCCAATGCACGTGAGCGCACCGTTGAGTATCTTCGCCACATTAAGACCCCAGAGGACATGGATCTAATCATTGCCCTTGGCATGGCTAAGGAAGGCTTTGATTGGAAATTCTGCGAGCACGCTTTGACAGTTGGCTACCGTGGATCGCTCACTGAAATCATTCAGATCATTGGCCGCTGCACCCGTGACAGTGACAACAAGAACCATGCTCAGTTCACGAACCTCATAGCCCAGCCCGACGCTGAAGACGATTTGGTGAGGCTGTCCGTCAACAACATGTTGAAAGCGATCACCTGTTCGCTACTCATGGAGCAGGTGCTTGCCCCCAACTTCAAGTTCAAAACAAAGCTGAGCGACGACGACAAGAGCACCGACACTGAGATCAAGGTTCGTGGTCTGAAAGAACCTTCGTCCAAGCGAGTCAAAGACATCATTGAGTCCGACTTGAACGACCTCAAGGCTGCAATCTTATCTGACGACAAGATTGTGAAGGCGCTGCCGGGCAACGTTGACCCAGAGGTCATCAACAAGGTGATGATTCCGAAAATCATCAAGATTAAATACCCAGAGCTTTCCGACGAGGAAGTTGAAGAAGTTCGCCAGCATGTGGTCGTGGATTCGGTCATCAAGAATGGCGAAATCAAGCAAGAAGGTGACAAGCGTTTCGTTCGCATGGCCGACAAGTTCATCAATATCGATGATTTGCACATTGACCTGATTGATCGGGTCAACCCGTTCCAGAAGGCGTTCGAGATCCTATCCAAGGCGCTCACAACGAAAGTGTTCAAGATTATTCAAGATACTATTGAGGCCACTCGCGTGCAGATGAGCGATGACGAAGCGGTGTTGCTGTGGCCAAAAATCAAAGACTTTTTTACGGTCCAAGGGAGAGAGCCGAACATCAATTCTCTTGACCCACTTGAACGTCGGATGGCTGACGCCCTGGTCTATCTCAAGGCCCAACGCAGACAGCAAGGGGTATAGATTGTGGAGAAGGACAAGCTCCTGAAAATTGTGGAAGACGATGCCTTTGGCTTACTCAATATCAAGCCGAAGCGAGCCGCAATGTCCGTAGACGAACGGCTGCTCCAATCGTTTCAGCAGATCAATGATTTCTACCGTCAGCAAGGCAAGGAGCCTGAGTCAAACCCGGCCGAAATTCAGGAGTTCCAGCTTTTCAACAGGCTCAAGGGACTTAGAACGAGCAAGGAGAAATGCGAGGCCTTGCAGGAGGTGGATGAGTTCAGATTGCTCACCTATGTGGAGCAACCCAAGCCCATAACGTCGGTGGCAGACATCTTCGCGGACGACTCGTTTGGCCTACTGGGCGACGATGCAGAAAACATTTTTGACCTCAAGCATGTGCCACGCACTGCAATGGAAATGCCCGAGAAAATAGCCCAGCGTAAGCGCTGCAAAGACTTTGAGCAGTTTGAACACCTGTTCAAGACGTGTCATGCGGAACTCAAGGACGGCGTTCGTGAGACACGGCAGTTTACAGGTGAGCAGCAGATCCAGCCTGGACACTTCTTTGTACTCCATGGGGTCATGGTCTACGTGTCCGAGGTGGGCGAGAAGGAAGTGAAGAACGGCAAGGTCAACGCTCGCCTACGCTGCATCTTTGAGAACGGCACTGAGTCCAACATGCTGCTTCGCTCCCTTGCCACTGAGCTATACAAGGACGAGACTGGTCGTCGTATCTTGGGTCACCCCGAGAAGGCGCTAGAGGCGCTGGAACAGATACAGGCAGACGATAAGAAATCGGGCTACCTCTATGTGCTTCAATCACTCAGCCAGGTGCCTGAAATCGCCGCTACGAAGAACCTATACAAGATCGGCTACTCCACCGTTCCCGTTCCAGAGCGGGTGAAGAATGCAGCAGAGGAGCCAACCTACCTGATGGCAAAGGTGAAGGTCATTGCGGTATTTGAGTGCTACAACCTCAACCCACAAAAGTTTGAACTGCTGCTGCACACATTTTTCGGCAAAGCATGCCTGAATGTGGATGTCTATAACAAGCAGGGGAAACGGTTCTCACCAAGGGAATGGTTCATAGCCCCGCTACACATTATTGAAGCAGCGGCAAACATGCTAATCAACGGAGAGATCGTCAGTTATACGTATGACGCCAACAAGCAGACGATAGAAGAGAGGTAAAAGAATGAGACGTTGCGATGATATGAGCAACCGAAAATGACCAACTCCGAATGGGGTCATAACTCATTTTTGTGCAACCCCCCCGGCAGCGTACTGATTCGAACGCGTTGACCTGCCACTTCGAAGGCGGGGATGAGCTTAAAGATCGATTGCTGCTTTGAATTTAGAAAATGTTGGCATGTGTAGGCCCACTATTTTGAGGGAATTAATATCGCAGCATCCCTATAAGTGCGAACTGAATTGCGAAAAAAAGGAATATGTAATTAATTGGCTTCAAGATTTGCCTTAATTAAAAATAACCAAGAGATAAAAATTATGTCGCACTCTACAAAAATCGCCGGGTTGGCACTAATAGTAGTAGCGCTTCTATTGGGAGCACTCTATTTATTAATGTGGCCTCATGAGCAGGTGCCAGAGGCAACTCCTTTTATAATCCTTCCCTGGGAACGTCAAAACGAAGATCCCGCAATGATAGCTCAGCAACAGATTTGGGCAATGCATGATTCACTGGAAAAAAATACGCAGCAACTAAATCAAAAGAGGTTGGAATCAGACATACGGACATTGCAAATGGAGCAGTCTCAGCTTCAAATGCAACTTCAGCTACAACAGATGAAGCCGCCGTAAAATTAAGCAATACGGTATCGCTACGTCAAACCCGGTAACAGTTCTGAGGACTCAAATGCAGACAAGATGAGGTCGCAGCCGACAAGCGATTATGCCCCCACCAGCTTAGATAGTAATAACCCGTCTCGTCAAGTTTGTGAAGTTACAGCGAGATACTTCCTTCCGGAAATGAATGTCTCCCTTGTCTCCCATCTATCTCATTACTATTTTCACTTCCGTATATAAAAATGCCAGTATTTACCGGCACTTTATACTCTGTCTCACATGTCTCATCTGTCTCCCAATAAAAACATCAGCATTGAATAATTTGGTAATTTATTAAATTTTAAAAAAATCAGAAACTGTATTTTTATTTATGGGACATGTGAGACACATGAGACAGTCTTTAAAGATCGTATTTGGCCCCAAGTTTAGAGACTTGTGGCTGTCTCCCAAGTGTCTCCTCTTTTGGCAGTTGTGATACAGCTTCTCCCATGATGTCCGCTGTCAAATGATAAACCCGCATTTTTCCCATCCCCGGAAGTCGAATGTCAATCTGAGGTTTTCCTCTATTATCAACGTTTAATAATTCGTTTTCGATCAGCGTTTTAGTGACAAATCGAGCGTCCATTCCAGCACAAATATCCGATTTGTAGGCTTCAGGGAAAACGAAATACTCAGTTCTTCCATCAGACGTCGCACGACGAAATCCTGCACGTTGAATGGTCTTTCCCATACCGTTATTATCGATATCTTCGTTCCATGCCGTGAATCTACTTTCGCCATTAAGTTCAATGAAACGCCTTACCTTGGCAATAGCTTGTGACGACTCATGGTTTTCAATCCCGCCACGAAGATCAATCCACGCCATAAAGCATTTCTGACATGCAGCAAAAGCCTCACCCTCTGGCCAAGGAAGAATGCCAAGCTCGATGCACAGTTCACCTGCTGCTGCGATTAACGCAAAACGGTTTCCAACCCGGCCAACTTGACCGTTCGCATTGCTCGGGACGTAGGTCTCGACAAACCTCTTCATCAATGCCTTGACCTTCTCGATCAACCTTGGTTGCAGCGCTTGGTCGGCAAGCATTTCTACGAAGGCACGTCCCGCATGACCATGGTGGGAGGCTGCAGAATGCTTCAACGTTTCTGCAAATATCTGCGAAGACCTTGCACCATGAATGTCTTCGAAGACCCCAAAGTTGCAACCGGCGTCCGCCGGAATTTCAACCATCCGGACTTCCTGCCCGGCCATCGCAGTTGACCCAGCCTCCGAAATCAATACGGAGATGCTCTTTTCACCGGATGACAAAACTAGATTTCGGAATTTTTTCACAGACCGTGCTTCGCCGCCACGTCCTGCTCGACTTTTACCCTGGCCGTTTCCGAGCATATAGGCCGCTTCACCAGCGGCTTTGCCATCTGCTTGTCCCAGCTCATCCAAGGGTAGCAGAACATCGTTGTGCATGGCAGCCACACCTTCGAGGCCATTTACTGTCACGTTCCATGTTCTGATCAACCCTGAGCCACCCCAGACGCTTGAGCCAAGAAACAGGCAAACCGATTTTCCGATGCTGCTGTTTCCGCGCAAGTGAAAGCCACCATTGTCCTCACCGAGCAGTGCAAGTAGCGGAGGAGCCAACCCAATACAGATTGATGCAATGGCACGGGAATTC
Organism: Actimicrobium sp. GrIS 1.19; assembly: GCF_035984655.1. Lineage (NCBI taxonomy): Bacteria > Pseudomonadati > Pseudomonadota > Betaproteobacteria > Burkholderiales > Oxalobacteraceae > Actimicrobium > Actimicrobium sp. GrIS 1.19. Next base: position 5,798 of record NZ_JAXCHT010000019.1, read on the forward strand.
CCAATGCACGGATACGCTACATTCTGCTGCCATGATTCAAGTGACCCCTTCTGGGAAAATCGTTTGAGTTCGTCAGTGTCGTTAGTTTGAAACACTACTGGTTCGGAAGATCGACCATATACAGCGTCAGGCAAAACGAAGCTGCCATTCGACCAGCCTGGTTGGCGCACAGAAAGGGCACGTGCCGCCGGCAGTGCTGCGACCAAGTAGCCCGCCAGACCATCACGTGCCTCCTTGCTGGGTTCAATTGAAACGCCCATCTTCAGCAATGATGATCGATACGAATCTCCCGAGCTGGCGAGTAGCTCTCTCGGAAGTGCCCAGGACTTCATCACATTGTCAGGATCGCAAAAACGCAACTGCATACCCCAATTACCACTGTCTTGGTCCCGCGTCAGCGCAACGACATCGATTCGGGATGAAATTTTCAGTTGGCTCTTCGCTTCCCCTTTTTTATTTACCGACATAAACACACCCTCGTCGTTGATGCTGAAGCCGGAAACAGAGTACGACTCAGGAATTTGATTGGATATCGTTTCCGCGGCACCCAATTGGTTGCGAAACATCCAACCATACAACCCCGCAGGTGCTTTTGTAACTTCTCCATTCGGCCTTTTGCAGCCGCCGGTAGGACAATTCTGGAAGCCTAACTCACGTATGCGTTGGCATGTCATTGGCGGTGATCCGATACGATAACGTTCTATTCTGCTAGTGGTTTCATTTTCGTCATATTCACCATGATGTCGACTGGACTCATGAATCCATTGCTCGCTCTTTTCAAATCTACAGGCGTTCGAAATCATAGCCATCCACAACGGCTCTGAAAGGTGCTGTTGATTTTCCTTTGCCGACGCAAACTGCATGAATGCGCAGCGCTGTTCCACTACTTTAAGACCCTGTTCAAAATGCAGCTGTGAAGCTGCTGTTTCAATGCCATCGACTTCCGCCGTCGAGTTTCTGACACTTCGCGGAAAAAATGTGATTGGCGAAGTTGTCATTGGCGTTGCCAACGCTGGTAGATCCGCAATACTGATTGGCGATCCTTCCTGAAACTGTGCGAAGTGATGCTCCGCTTCAGGTGCGTGCGCAGGTTTGTAATACAGCCGTGATGGATCCTTGGTTGCTGGATCGTTGCAGCCACCGACAAGCTGATTCAGTCGAGTCCATATATCAGGCCATTCGGCTGCAGCCACAGGTTTTGCAAACGGAATGACCACCCGATATTTGGGAACTTCAGCGGTGTGGCTGTACGAGCTGTGCACCAAACATGCAAAGCCTTTCAACCTTGGCAGCAACACATCTAGGGAGGTGCCATTATCGACGTCGATCACGGCCATGGAGATCTGATCGACATTCCCGTTCTTTCGAGTTGTGCCATTCAGGTAACTGGCCGGGGACCACGCCGGACCTTGCTTCGTGGTTTGGACAGCATGCTTACTGAACTCCTTACAAAAGGAGTCCCACGTATGACTTTTCGCTTTGGGAGCGTTGTCTTGATGGCCCGAAAATTCGCTGATTACAAAATGCAGCTCCTCTGCCGCTACTGTTGCCTGGATTGCATTGCTCAAGACGTTCGTGCCGATGATGTTCGTGATTACACTTTTTTGGGCGTCAGTCTTGCCTATTTTTTCTGAATTAAAATACATATACATACTTTCGTTGTTATTTTTTTGGGCCGGTTGAAAACGCAATTTTCTTCCGGCTTCTTTTTTTGTTTCGTTGCTCGCCCCACCGGCAGGACAACAAGCAGGGCCGAATATTAATCAAACTTCTGCTCAAAACGCGGCCTCAGCGAATCAATCGTAAAACCACTTGCCTCGGATACCTTTGTTGCCATATCCAAATTTGGTATGACACCGTTTCTCATCCACTTACTGATCGCACTCGTGGAAACCCACAATTTATTTGCAGCTATTTTTGTTCCACCCATATTGAAGATGGCTTTTTTTATTTCTTCCTTGTTGTTCATTGGTATCTACTTTTCGTGTAAACGGTGATGCTATTTCCATCACTCTGTACTTATCTTAGTTCGTCATTTTGCTCTTCACTGATTTGGTGAAATTATTTTTCATGAAAAGAATATGAACATCCTGATGCACAAAAATTTGGCGTCAGTGTTCCTGGATCTATCCCGTTTCGTTTCGCGTTGGTTCTTCACGCATTTGCGAAGGCCGTATCAGCTTTCTGACGGCGGTATTGCTGCCTTGTTCGCCGTCGTGACTTGGGAGTGCCAAGCTTCATTTTTATTTTGGCGGCGTAACTATTTCATACCTAGACGATAGTTCCTCGCTGTGTTTCGGAAGCTATCTCGTTGAGCGTATCGTTAACGAACGGTAGATTCAATCGATTCTGGACGCTGAATATAACAAAGTATTCCGGGATATAAACTGTCGATTCGGGGCTCTCGGATTTCTGACAATTGATTGAAGCTGCGCGCAGGAATTCCAACTCAATTTAGCCGATCAATGCTGAAAATATCTCCCCAATCTCCCCAGCACCGTAACATCGATGTCGATCTGGGAAGATAGGGGGGATGATTCGCGGTAAGCGCCACAATTGTTCAGACGAATCAACGAACGCATGCAGCAATTGGCCGTCACGAGCCGGGCAGAGGGGGAAGAGTCTGGACCACGACCTGGGCCGGTCGAAAGTATTCCTGCGCATCGGCTTTCGGTGTTACCTGCCACCAAGTCGTCCCAGACTTACGCTGACTAAACCCCAACGCCGATAGCTCACGGCCGAGGGTTACGGTATTCCCAGCATAGAAACCGCGACTTTGACACCACTTTCGATATGCCGAAAAGAGATCATGAGAAGGAATTCCCGATTGGCCCGGTGCGGCCACCAAGCATTCCTCAGTAAAAATCCTAACCGGAGAGATATCGTCTCGGTAGAGTTTTACCGCTTGTTCCGATGACTCCGGAATCGAAAAGCGACCCTGTGTCCGCAGTTCGTACAATCCCTCCAGTGCCCAGGCGATAATTCCCGGAATTTCCAGCAGGAGCGTTGTCAACAAATTTGGATCACGCTCAGCTTCAGTAAACTGCCGGTTGAACTTCAAGATGATCAAGCGGCGAAAAAAACCGTCGCTGGTGTCCTTGCAATCCGGCATGTTGTTCGTCGCAACCATCATCCGAACGTACGGCCGAATCGTCCTTGACGGTTTATGCTTCAACGCAACTTCGATGGCATCCCCGGAAATCAAAGCCTTCAAGTCACCGTCAGCGACGATGCTTTTCCTTGGCAGATCTGCCGAGACATTCAACAGGGTTCCTTCCATGGTGGCACGCACATAGGACTGACGCAGTCGATCCAGCATGGCACTCGCAGTGTTGTCCTCCCCGACGATTTGCCTGATCAAGTCCATCAGCACCGACTTGCCGTTAGCACCTTGTCCATGAAAAATCAACATCTTCTGCATGCTGCTATCGGCGACGAGGAGATAGCCGATCCACTGGCGTATCAGTTGAATTTTCTCGGCACAGTCGATGTCTCCGCCCCAAATATCGTTCAGGTAGGCAATGAATCCGGGGCATTCTTCGTCGGCAGGATACGGATGCGGAATTTGGTTCAGCAACTTGTGCACCGGACTATGCGGCTCCAATGCCTTGGTTGCAACATTCAGCGTCCCGTTTTGGAAGCAAATGAAATTCGGATTTGGTCGAAAAACTACCTCCGATCGTTCACTCTGAATGCGCATCATCTTGACAATATCGTCAACGTGCCTCGGCCTAAAGTCGAGACCGAGATGAGGCACTGCGCTCGTTCCCAAGGTGAGGTCGCTGACTTCTGAGAAGGTCCCTTCCCGGTAGATGTACAGGGCGTCACCAACCCGAACGATATTGTTGCCAAACTCACTCGCAACAACCGACTTTGCAATCACTGGCAGTCCAACCTCATTCATGTTGCAAGCCCACGTCAACAAATCTGCGGGAGCATCGGCATTTTCTCCCGTTGGCATTGGGCAGCCACCTTCTGGACAAGTCGTTGCTCCATCGGCACGAATTTGCTTGCACGTGTACTTTGGCTGATTGGGCAATCCCGCGGCTACGATGTCGGTGTCAAATTGGGTTTGAACAAAGCCTGGTGCATTGCTGCACGCTGCATGTGCAAGCTCGATACCGCCCTCAAAGGAAGCCAATTCACGATTGAGACCGGAGACAAGGGCTTCTGACATCGTGTGCGATACCCCAATGTGGCAATAATTGCGCATGGTCGGACATTTGCTCTGAATCAGCTGTAACGCGCCTTTCGGATAAATGTGGACCGGCTGCGAAGACGCAAAAACTGAACCACTGTCAACTTCATCACTGTCGGTGTCTTGCTCGGTGATTAAAGTGTCGTCAATGCGCATGGTTCCCGCCTACTGTGTTGGATGCAACAAATGCATCTAAATCCGTTTGTTTGTAAAGGGCTTTGCGCCCGAGTTTGGTAACCGGAATCTGGACTCTTTTGTTGTAGGCCCATTGGGCCAGGGTCTGGGCAGCGACACCCAAATATCTTGCGGCATCTTTGCGGCACAGAAGCGGACTCTGCGTAAAAAGTGTTGTTGATACTTGCGTCATAAAGGGCTCTCGTTTAGCACCGGACGTCCCGGTGATACGGAGTCTCAACCTATCTTCCTCTCAAGCCCGGACCGAAATAGGGGCCAAAATTTGGTCCGGAACTTGACGGATGCAGCGGGTAAAGTAGTCGAATGTGCTATCGATCTGAGTTTTCAAGTAGTTCACAAACCTCCTCCCGGAAAATCCGCGCAGCTTGTTTGTCCAAGTTGCGACGAGCATTTTGATCCTCCTTTGTGCTGCCGCCATCGGGCCGAATGAGGACCACCTTGTCGTTCGCCCGAATTTTTTTGCCACTGATTTTTTCGAACAGTGTGAGGTCTTTGTAGCCCACGACACCGGAGGCGGACCAAGCTTTAATTTTTTCTGTGTAAGTGCCTCCGTCGAGAGGAACTGCGCTTTTACGATATTTGCGAAGCCACATAGCGAAGTCGGCCTTGATCACTGCGTCTGTCACGTTCATGTTTATCATTAGGTGAGCGAAGTTGCGGAAAAGGTGGTCCGCATTGTCTGAGGTCGCTGCAAACCCCGGATCCACGATCAGCGGTCGTGGGTCAAGCTCATCGAACGCTGCACTTAGCCACGTCAACCGCTTTCCCGTCAATAACTGAACCGTGGGCGTATCGGAGACATGAGAAGCGCTGTTTGAGGTTCGTTCGAACCCCAATGGATGCAGCGGATTCGCTTTGATTGATTCGAAGTGGAGCACGCAAAAGGTACGCAAAGCTTCCCTATCCTCGGGGGCAAGCGAAGAAGGGGATTTAAGGTGCGCATTGACGGTGTTCTCCAGCCAGACACGATCACGTATCAGCTGTCCCCATTGAGCTAGAGTGGCGTTTTCAAGGCCTGAATATTTTTCAATGTCGAACCATTGCAGGTCATCTTCAGTGGCGTATTTTTCGGGGTGGAGGGTCATTCCTAGCCTAGGTCTGAGGGGGTGGCTACACACCGTCACTTTTCACAATTTCCGGTGTACTTAAATTTCTACAGTAGTCATTTCCTTGCCGACTATGACAGAATGCACTTGCGAGACGGCAGAAGCACTTTTTTCTCTGGTGGTCCAGGGACGAAGCGCCTCGCCGATCTGTTTGGGGCTCGCACCTGCCATAATTTTCCAAGACGTAAAAATCAAGCCGTTCCGTGCATCGAAAGTTCGATATTTCGTTGTCAGTGGTCGGCGTTTATCGAGGGTCAATTGGGGGGGGGCACTTGCTTACGAATCAAGCTTTTTGATTCCGCGGTATTCAGGCTCGCCCTTTCGATTTGCGTCTGGGGAACCCGCTCACTGGACCAGATCGAAATAGATGGAGATAGATGGCTGGCGTAACCCCTGTGTAACCCCACGAAAAAATTAGGACAAAAAAAAGAGCTGCGATTTCTCGCAACTCTTTGATTTTACTACAGTATTCTGGCTCCCCGACCTGGACTCGAACCAGGGACCTGCGGATTAACAGTCCGTCGCTCTACCAACTGAGCTATCAGGGAAAAGAAGCCGCATTATAGGCGGCTGGTTGCTTGCTGTCAAAGAAACTTGCGTTCTTCGGCAGCGCTACGACAGGAGAAAAGTTGCCTGTCGCAACGAGCCCGGAGTCTACAATACTTTTGCGATCGCCTCAACGACAATGTCGATGTTCCGCGAATTTAATGCTGCGACGCAGATGCGTCCGGTGTCTACCGCGTAGATCGAAAATTCGTCGCGCAGGCGTTCGACCTGTGCCTTGGTCAAGCCGGAATAGGAAAACATGCCGCGTTGCTTGTTGACGAAATCAAAGTCGTGCGCCGGGGCTTTTTCTTTCAGTTTTGCCACCAGCAACTGGCGCAGTTCACGAATGCGCAGCCGCATGCCGGACAATTCTTCTTCCCACAGTGCGCGCAGTTCCGGTGTTGCGAGGATTGTCGCAACGATCTGGCCGCCGTGCATTGGCGGGTTCGAATAGTTGGTGCGAATCACGCGCTTCAATTGCGACAGGACGCGCGCGGCTTCCTCGGCATTGATGGCGACAATGCTCAGCGCGCCGACGCGTTCGCCATACAGCGAGTACGACTTCGAAAACGAGTTCGAGACGAACAACGGGCCACCGGCTGCGGCGAACTGGCGCACGATCTTGCCGTCGGCCTCGATGCCGTCGCCAAAGCCCTGGTAGGCCATGTCGAGGAAGGGCACCAGCCCGCGGCTGGTGACGACCTTGATCACGTCGAGCCATTGTGCGTCGCTCAGGTCGGCGCCGGTTGGATTGTGGCAGCACGCATGCAGCACGACGACCGAGCCGGCCGGCATGGTGTTGAGCGCTTCCAGCATGCCGCTGAAATTCACGCCACGGGTGCTGGCATCGTAGTACGGGTAATTGTTGACGGTGAAGCCGGCCGATTCGAACAGCGCGCGGTGGTTTTCCCAGCTTGGGTCGCTGATCCAGACTTGCGCGTCCGGCGAGAAGCGTTGCAGGAAATCGGCGCCGAGCTTCAGTGCGCCGGTGCCGCCAATGGCTTGAGCGGTGATCGCGCGTTTTTCGGCGATGACCGGGCTGTCGGCGCCAAAGACCAATTCCTGTACCGCCTTGTCGTAGGCAGCCAGACCGTCAATCGGCAAATACGTGTGCGGCGCGGCCTTTTCAGCGAGGATCGCTTCGGCCTGTCGCACGCAACTGAGCAACGGGACCTTGCCATTGTCATCGCAGTACACGCCGACACCGAGATTGATCTTGGCAGGATTCTTGTCCGCATTAAACGCTTCTGTAATGCCCAGAATCGGGTCGCGGGGAGCCATCTCAATGGCGGTGAACAGCGAGGCAGAAAGGGGAGCGGTCATCGTGATAACATTTATGGTTCGCTGCAAAAGCGTGCTTGCAGCCGGGTTGAGAACAGCGTCGCAGCACATTGCCGACGCCGGTTTGCAGCCTGCAATTTTACCAAAGGTCGACCCATCATGGCTGAATTGTCCGAAGTTTCCAATGCGATCGACGAAACGAAAGTGGTTACGTTTCCGGATTCGCCGTTTCGTCTGTTCCAACCGTTCCTGCCGGCAGGCGACCAGCCAGCCGCGATTGCCAAGCTGATCGAGGGCGTCGAGGATGGCCTGTCGTTCCAGACACTGCTGGGCGTGACTGGTTCCGGCAAGACCTACACCATGGCCAATGTGATCGCCCAAATGGGCCGTCCGGCGATTGTGTTTGCGCCGAACAAGACGCTGGCGGCGCAGTTGTACAGCGAGTTCCGTGAATTCTTCCCCTACAACGCGGTCGAGTATTTCGTCAGCTACTACGACTACTACCAGCCGGAAGCCTACGTGCCGCAGCGCGATCTGTTCATCGAGAAGGATTCGTCGATCAACGAGCACATCGAGCAGATGCGCCTGTCCTGCACCAAATCCCTGATGGAGCGGCGCGACGTGGTGATCGTCGCGACGGTCTCGGCCATCTACGGTATCGGTAATCCGAACGAATACCATCAAATGATCTTGACCCTGCGCGCCAAGGACAAGGTCAGCCAGCGCGATGTGATTGCACGCCTGATCCAGATGCAATACGCCCGCAACGAAATTGACTTTGGACGGGGCACGTTCCGGGTGCGCGGCGACACCATCGATATCTTCCCGGCCGAGCATGCCGAGCTGGCGGTGCGGCTGGAAATGTTCGATGACGAGATCGAAAGCCTGCAGCTGTTTGATCCGCTGACCGGCCGGGTGCGGCAGAAGATCCCGCGCTTTACGGTCTATCCTGGTTCGCATTACGTGACGCCGCGTGCCACCGTGCTGCGCGCGATCGAGACGATCAAGGACGAGTTGCGCGAGCGGCTGGAGTTCTTCCGCAACGACAACAAGCTGATCGAGGAGCAGCGGTTGGAGCAGCGCACCCGCTTCGATCTGGAAATGATGCAGGAAATCGGCTTCACCAAGGGCATTGAAAATTATTCGCGTCACCTCAGCGGCGCCAAAGCCGGCGAGCCGCCGCCGACGCTGGTCGATTACCTGCCGCGTGACGCGTTGATGTTCCTCGACGAGTCGCATGTGCTGCTCGGACAGTTGAATGGCATGTACAACGGCGACCGTGCGCGCAAGACCAATCTGGTCGACTACGGATTTCGCTTGCCGTCGGCGCTGGATAACCGGCCGCTGCGTTTCGACGAGTTCGAGGGGAAAATGCGCCAGACCATTTTTGTCTCCGCCACGCCGGCCGATTATGAGGTCAAGCATGCGGGGCAAGTGGTCGAGCAGGTGGTGCGGCCAACCGGTCTGGTCGATCCCGCCATCGAGGTGCGGCCAGCCAGCTCACAGGTCGACGACCTGATGTCCGAGATCACCGAGCGCGTGACAAAAAACGAGCGCGTACTGGTGACCACGCTGACCAAGCGCATGGCCGAACAGTTGACCGAATTTCTCAGCGATCATGGCATCAAGGTGCGCTACCTGCACAGCGATATCGATACGGTGGAGCGGGTCGAAATCCTGCGTGATCTGCGGCTCGGGACATTCGATGTGCTGGTCGGGATTAACCTGTTGCGCGAAGGACTGGACTTGCCCGAAGTGTCGCTGGTGGCGATTCTGGATGCGGACAAGGAAGGCTTCCTGCGTTCTGAGCGCAGCCTGATTCAAACCATTGGGCGGGCGGCACGAAACCTGAACGGCAAGGCAATCCTGTACGGCGACAAGGTGACTGATTCGATGCGCCGGGCGATCGATGAAACCGAGCGCCGCCGCAACAAGCAGATCGCCTTCAACCTGGCCAACGGCATCACGCCGGTGGGTATCAACAAGAAGATCAAGGACCTGATCGACGGCGTCTACAGTCCGCAGGAAGCGCGCGAGGACTTGCAGGCCGCGCAGGAAACCGCCAAGTACGAATCGATGAGCGAAAAGCAGGTCAGCAAGGAAATCAAGCGTCTTGAAAAGCTGATGCTCGACCACGCCAAGAATCTGGAGTTCGAAAAGGCGGCGCAAGTGCGCGACCAGTTGCGCATCCTGAAAGAACAATTGTTTGGCGCCAGCGGCTCCGACAATATCCTGTCGATTTCGGGAAAATGAGGTGACCTCACCGATTCCCGCAGCAATTCTGGCAACGCTTGAACAGGCGCATCCGTCCTGGCATCCGGCGCTGCTGGCAGGATTGACTGCGGTGGCCGAGGCGAACCCCGGCTATCTGCCCGAGCTGGCCGGCGACAGCTATCTGCCGACCGACGGGCGCTTGCTGGCTGCGTTTGCCCAACCGTTGAACGCGGTGCGGTATGTGCTGGTCGGCGAGGGCCCGTATCCGCGTGCGGCAAGCGCAACCGGCGTGTGTTTCATGGATGGTGCAGTGACGAGCCTGTGGTCCGACACGGGTTTGTCCAAGTCGGTGAATCGGGCCACCTCGTTGCGCAACTTCATGAAAATGTTGCTGGTCGCCGAAGGGGCGCTGCACATTGACCAGACCACTGGCACGGCGATGGCGGCAATCGGCCTGCAGGCGCAGTGTCCCGACTCCGGCCGAATTCAGACAATGCCGCAGTTGCAATCGAATTTGACGGCGCACGGCTTCCTGCTGCTCAATGCCACGCCGGTATTTCGTCCCGACGTGCCGCCGGTCAAGGAGGCGCGCTTCTGGTTGCCATTCCTGAAGAAAATTCTCGATAGCCTGGCCGAACGCAGCGTTCCGGCGCCTAGTCTGGTGCTGTGGGGGAAGATCGCTGCGCAGGTCAATGCGTTGCCGGGAGCCGAGCGCTTTCCGCAGCAAGCCGCAGAACACCCCTACAACCTGACGTTTATTGGCAATCTGTCGATGCACCGGTTGTTCGGGCCCATGCATCTGTTAGCGGCACCCGGCGTGACCATGGCGGTCGCGAGCAGCGATTCCCGTAAGCCGTTACAATCGATACCTGACGAAATCAGTCAACTTTGTAATACCTGATAAAATTACTCAACTATTTTGATTCTGCCCAACCGGACCTGTTTAAGGATTGAACCACCATGCGACTGACAACAAAGGGGCGCTTTGCGGTAACCGCGATGATCGATCTGGCGATGCGCCAGCATGGCGGGCCGGTGACGTTGGCCGGCATCAGTCGCCGGCAGGAGATTTCGCTCTCCTACCTGGAGCAGTTGTTCGGCAAGCTGCGTCGTCATGAAATCGTGGAATCGGTGCGTGGTCCCGGTGGTGGTTACAACCTGGCGCGCCGGGCCGAGGACGTGACCGTCGCCGACATCATCATTGCCGTCGATGAGCCGCTGGATTCGACCCAGTGTGGCGGCAAGGAAAATTGTCACGGTGCCAGCACCGAACACGCAACGCGCTGCATGACGCACGACCTGTGGTCAACGTTAAATTCGAAGATGGTGGAATACCTCGATTCGGTCTCGCTAAAAGATCTGGTCGACCAGCAAAAACAAAAACATAGTGAACAAAGCGTCGTGGTGCTGCACCGTTCCCACGCCGCATCCTGATTGGAGCTCCTGCAAATGAATGCCCCCCTTGAAAAAAGTTTGATTGATACGCTGAAAGCGCCGCACTTTCCGGTTTATATGGATTATTCGGCGACCACGCCGATCGATCCGCGCGTGGCCGACAAGATGATTCCCTACCTGCGCGAGCAGTTTGGCAATCCGGCGTCGCGCAGCCACATGTACGGCTGGACTGCGGAGAAAGCAGTCGAAGAGGCGCGCGAGGAAGTCGCCCGGCTGGTCAATTGCGATTCGCGCGAAATCATCTGGACCTCTGGCGCGACCGAAGGCAACAACCTGGCATTGAAGGGCGCTGCGCAGTTCTACAAGACCAGGGGCAAGCACATCATTACGGTCAAGACCGAGCACAAGGCTGTGCTGGACACCGTGCGCGAACTCGAACGCCAGGGTTTCGAGGCAACCTATTTGCAACCGCAGGACAATGGGTTGATCACCATCGAGCAACTTGCTGCAGCGATTCGTCCGGACACGATTCTGGTGTCGGTGATGCTGGTCAATAACGAGATCGGGGTCATCCAGCCAATCGATGAGATCGGCGAACTGTGCCGCTCGAAAGGCATCGTGTTCCATTGCGATGCAGCCCAGGCCACCGGCAAGGTAAAGATCGATCTGGAAAAGACCAAGGTCGACCTGATGACCTTTACCGCGCACAAGACTTATGGACCGAAAGGCATCGGCGCGCTGTATGTGCGACGCAAACCGCGCATCCGCATCGAGCCGCAAATGCACGGCGGCGGTCATGAACGCGGTATGCGTTCGGGCACGCTGCCAACGCACCAGATCGTCGGCATGGGCGAAGCCTTCAGGCTTGCCCGCGAAGAGATGGATAGCGAAATTGCCCGCATCACCGCGCTGCGCGACCGGCTGGCAAAGGGCCTGTCGGAAATGGAAGAGGTCTACATCAACGGTGACATGGCACATCGCGTGCCACATAACCTGAATGTCAGCTTCAACTACGTCGAAGGCGAATCGCTGATCATGGCCATCAAGGACATTGCCGTGTCGTCGGGCTCGGCCTGTACCTCGGCCAGCCTGGAGCCTTCGTATGTGCTGCGTGCGCTCGGTCGCAGCGACGAGCTGGCACACAGCTCGATCCGCTTTACGTTTGGCCGTTTCACGACCGAAGAAGATATCGATTTCACGATTGACCTGATCAAGGAAAAGGTCGCCAAGCTGCGCGAGTTGTCGCCGCTGTGGGACATGTACAAGGATGGCATCGACATCAGTACCATCCAGTGGGCCGCGCACTAATCGCGGCAGCAAACCTCATTCAAAGGAGCACCAAATGGCTTACTCGGAAAAACTGCTGGACCACTATGAAAATCCACGCAACGTCGGAAAATTCGACAAGGATGACGAGACTGTCGGCACCGGCATGGTCGGTGCGCCGGCCTGCGGCGACGTCATGAAGCTGCAGATCAAGGTCGGCGCCGATGGCATCATCACCGATGCCAAATTCAAGACCTACGGCTGCGGTTCCGCGATTGCGTCGTCGTCGTTGGTGACCGAATGGGTCAAGGGCAAGACGCTGGATCAGGCAATGTCGATCAAGAACACCCAGATTGCCGAGGAACTGGCCTTGCCACCAGTGAAGATTCACTGCTCGATCCTGGCGGAGGATGCCATCAAGGCGGCCGTGCTCGATTACAAAACCAGGCACGCAACCGACGTACCAGCCTGACAGGAACAGACCAACACCATGGCCATTACACTGACTGAAAAAGCGGCGAAGCATATCAACCGCTATATGGAGCGACGCGGCAAGGGCATTGGCCTGCGCTTCGGCGTGCGCACGACCGGCTGTTCCGGTCTGGCGTACAAACTCGAATATGTCGACGAGAGCGGCACCGAAGACAGCGTGTTCGAATCGCATGGCGTGAAGGTGTTTGTCGACCCGAAGAGCTTGCCGTACATTGACGGCACCGAACTGGACTTCGCGCGGGAAGGCCTCAATGAAGGCTTCAAGTTCCACAATCCCAACGTCAAGGACGAGTGCGGCTGCGGCGAAAGCTTCCGTATATAGAGAGCGGGCACGTTGCTGTGCCCGCGCGTGATTTGCCCAGGCCTGTTGCAGCATGAACAGGCTTTTGTTTTGAACAAGCATGCAAAACCACTTCGAGTTATTTCATCTGCCGGCGCAGTTTGGCATCGATGTTGCGGCGCTGGATCAGGCGTATCGCGATGTCCAGAATCAGGTCCATCCGGACAAATTCGTCAACGGCTCCGACGCCGAAAAACGCGTCGCCATGCAATGGGCCACACGCGCCAACGAGGCCTATCAAACGTTGCGCAATCCGCTCAAGCGGGCAGCGTATCTGTGCGAAATGCACGGTGTCGATTTGCAGACCGAGTCGAACACCGCGATGCCGATGGATTTCCTGATGCAGCAGATCGAATGGCGCGAGGCGCTGGACGACGCGAAGGCGGCGCGCGATCTGGATGAATTGACGCGACTGGAGGGCGATCTCAAATCCGCCGCGAGCGCGCTGGTAGGGCGCATCGGTGTGCTGCTCGATGCCGGTGACTTCATCGCAGCAGCCCAATCGGTGCGCGAGTTGATGTTTCTGGACAGGTTTGCCGAAGAAATCGGCCAGCAGTTCGAAATGCTCGAAGGGTAATTGGAAAGCTGGGGTCGCCTCACTCTGACCCCATTTTTCATCTGCCAAGAATTTGCGTTACTCCCATTTAGATTGTCGAGACTCACATGGCGTTACTACAAATTTCAGAACCGGGCATGTCCACTGCGCCGCATCAGCATCGGCTGGCGGTCGGGATTGATCTTGGCACCACCAATTCGCTGGTCGCCACCGTCCGCAACAGCGTGCCGGAAGTGCTGAGCGATGACGAAGGGCGCGCCTTGCTGCCGTCGATCGTGCGCTACCTGCCGAATGGCAACGCCCAGATCGGTCATGTCGCGCTGGCGGCGCAGACTACCGATCCGCGCAATACGATTTCGTCGGTCAAGCGCTTCATGGGACGCGGCCTGAAAGACATCGCCTACGCCGAGAATTTGCCGTATGACTTTCTCGACACGCCGGGCATGGTTCAATTGAAAACCGTGGCTGGCGTGAAAAGCCCGGTCGAGGTCTCTGCCGAAATCCTCGCCACATTGCGCCAGCGTGCGGAAGATGCGCTGGGCGATGACCTGGTCGGCGCGGTGATCACGGTGCCGGCCTATTTCGACGACGCGCAACGCCAGGCCACCAAGGACGCGGCCAAGCTGGCCGGGTTGAATGTGCTGCGTCTGCTCAATGAGCCGACTGCGGCGGCGATTGCCTACGGTCTCGACAACGCATCCGAAGGCACCTTCGCAGTCTACGATCTTGGGGGCGGCACCTTTGATATTTCCATCCTCAAGCTCAGCAAGGGCGTCTTTGAGGTGTTGTCGACGGGCGGCGATTCGGCGCTGGGCGGGGATGATTTCGATCATCGGCTGTGTTGCTGGATCATCGAGCAGGCCAGGCTGGCGCCGCTGTCGGATGAAGACACCAGTGTGCTGATGGTCAAGGCACGGGAAGCCAAGGAGCTGCTCTCGACCAAGAGCGAAACCCATCTCGATGCGGTGCTTGGTTCCGGCGAGGAGGTCCGTCTCAGCCTGACCGCAGCGCAATTCGTCGAGATGACCAAACATCTGGTCGCCAAGACCATCACGCCGAGCCGCAAGGCGTTGCGTGACGCCGGGCTGACGGTGGATGACATCGATGGCGTGGTGCTGGTCGGTGGCGCGACACGGATGCCGCATGTGCGCAAAAGTGTCGCCGAATTTTTTCAATCGACGCCACTGGCGAACATTGATCCGGACAAGGTGGTGGCGCTGGGTGCTGCGATCCAGGCCAATCTGCTGGCTGGCAATCGTGCCGCCGGCGACGACTGGTTGCTGCTCGACGTGATTCCGCTGTCGCTCGGCATCGAGACGATGGGTGGCCTGGTCGAGAAAGTCATTCCGCGCAATTCAACCATTCCCTGCGCGCGCGCGCAGGAGTTCACAACCTTCAAGGATGGCCAGACTGCGCTCGCCGTCCATATTGTGCAGGGCGAACGCGAACTGGTCAGCGACTGCCGCTCGCTGGCGCGCTTCGAATTGCGCGGCATTCCGCCGATGGCTGCTGGCGCCGCGCGCATTCGGGTCACGTATCAGGTCGATGCCGATGGCTTGCTGTCGGTATCGGCGCGTGAGCTGCATTCCGGCGTCGAGGCATCGATTGCGGTGAAACCGTCATACGGTCTGGCCGACGATCAAATCGCCCAGATGTTGCAGGACTCGTTCAAGTCCGCCGACATCGACATGAAATTGCGCGCCCTGCGCGAAGAGCAGGTCGAGGCAGAACGGATTGTTCTGGCCACCGAATCCGCGTTAGGCGCCGACGCGCATCTGTTGTCGGATGAGGAGCGCACCAGCGTGACCGAACTGATCGTCAAGGTGCGCGACTGCGCTGCCGGCGACGATGCCGATGCCATCAAGGCTGCAATTGAACAGCTCGCAGCGGGTACCGACGAATTCGCCGCGCGCCGGATGGACCGCAGCGTGCGGCAAGCGTTGTCGGGCAAGACGCTCGACCAGATTTCCTGATTCCCTTTTTCGAGGACACTTCCGTGGCACAAATCGTAATTCTTCCGCATCCGTCCCTTTGCCCTGACGGCGCTGTCCTGCAGGCGCCGAAAGGCCGGTCGATCTGCGACGTACTGCTCGACAATGACATCGACATCGAACACGCCTGTGAGAAATCCTGTGCCTGCACGACCTGTCATGTGGTCATTCGCGAAGGATTTGCCTCGCTTGGCGAGCCGGCCGAGAAAGAAGAGGACCTGCTCGATATGGCGTGGGGCCTCGAGGCGACCTCGCGCCTGTCCTGCCAGGCGCTGGTCGGCGATGAAGATCTGGTAGTTGAAATTCCGAAATATACGATCAATCAGGTCAGCGAAAATCACTGACCTGTCGAACCGGGGAGCTACGCCATGAAATGGACTGACACGATCCGCATTGCCGAAGACCTGTGCGAAAAATTTCCCGCGGTCGATCCGCTGACGGTGCGTTTCACCGATCTGCATAAATGGGTATGCGAGCTCGATGGCTTTGACGACGACCCGGCACGTTCAGGTGAAAAGATTCTGGAGGCAATCCAGATGGCCTGGATTGACGAGGCAAGATAATCTGATTGTCTGGTTCTGAATACAAAAAAGCGTGCACCGAAAAATCGATGCACGCTTTTTTTATTCGGCTGCCTGCGGTGCAGGCAAGCACCGCAGAGGCTTAGCCGCGCGAAGTCAGTGCGCCATTGACGACCCGGACGCGATCGCCGGCATGCCAGCCGTCAGGACCGTCTTGCGAGAAGGTGCGCATGTCGCCATTGTCCATCCGTACCCGAACCTGGTAGGTGGTGGTGGTGCGATTGCGCTTTTCGACTTCATTACCGGCGTAGCCGCCGCCAACTGCGCCGGCAACCGTTGCCAGCGTGCGGCCATTGCCGCCGCCGACCTGGTTACCCAGCAAACCGCCGAGGACAGCGCCGACGCCGACACCGACACCGCTTGGCTTGGCCGCGCTCTGGATGGCTTGCACCGACTCAACGCGACCGCAGTTCGAACACGCTGCTGCAGCCTGTTGTTCGTCGCGCTGTGCGTAATCGTTATTCGGACGATTGTGCTGCACCACATGTTTGACCGGTGCCGGCTGGTTTTGTGCAAGGGGCGCCGGTTGTGAGTTTGGTGCATCGGGCGTCATGTAGGTCGGTTGGGCGGGAATATTGCCTGCCTGATTTGCCGTCGAGCTTGGCAGGATTCCGGTGATGGCGGCAACGCCAACCAGACTGACGACGATCACGGCAACTGCGGCAACAGCCATCAAGGGATGAATGCGGCCGGACATTTTATTAAGTTTCATGATTTCTCCTGTAGGGTAAAACGGCAAGGCTGTCCTCGGTGAACCGAGTATGAACATGACCGTCAATCCACGGTTACAAGTTATTGTGTCAATCGTAATCGAATGTAAAGGTGCTCAGTCTTCGCGGCGTAGATGCGGAAACAGAATCACGTCGCGGATATTCGGTGAGTCCGTTATCAGCATCACCAGCCTGTCAATGCCGATGCCGCATCCGCCGGCCGGTGGCATCCCGTACTCGAGTGCGCGGATGTAATCTGCATCGTAGAACATGGCCTCTTCATCGCCAGCGTCTTTTGCCGCCACCTGCGCATGGAAGCGCGCTGCCTGATCTTCCGGGTCATTCAACTCCGAAAAACCGTTGGCCAATTCCCGGCCGCAAATGAACAGCTCGAACCGCTCGGTAATGCCAGGTACCGTATCGGAAGCGCGTGCCAGCGGTGACACTTCCGCGGGATAATCGACGATATACGTCGGTTCCCACAGAAGCGCCTCGGCAGTCTCTTCGAACAGCGCCAGCTGCAGCGCCCCGAGACCAGCTGTTGCGAATGGTTTTACACCGAATTTCCTGAGTTCAACTTTAAGGAATTCAGTATCGTTCAACTGTTCGGTAGCGTACCCAGGCGCGTATTTGTTGATGGCCTCCAGCACCGTCAGGCGCTGGAACGGCTTGGACAGATCGAGTTCGCGTCCCTGATAGGTCAGGGTGGCGGTGCCATGCGCATCGACCGCGGCCTGCCGGATCACTGCTTCAGTAAAGTCCATCAGCCATCGGTAATCGACATACGCCGCATAGAACTCCATCATCGTGAATTCCGGATTGTGGCGCGGTGATACGCCTTCGTTGCGGAAATTCCGGTTGACTTCGAAGACGCGCTCGAAGCCGCCGACCACCAATCGCTTCAGGTACAGCTCCGGTGCAATGCGCAGGAACATCTGCATGTCGAGCGCGTTGTGATGCGTGATGAACGGCTTGGCCGCCGCGCCGCCAGGAATCGAATGCAGCATCGGCGTTTCGACTTCCATGAAGTCATGCTGATTCATGAAATTGCGGATCGACGACATTGTCGCGGTGCGCGCCTTGAAGGTGCGGCGCGTGTCTTCGCTCATGATCAGGTCGACATAGCGCTGGCGGTATTTCATTTCCTGATCGGCCAGTCCGTGAAACTTGTCCGGCAGCGGCCGCAACGACTTGGTAATCAGGCGCAGCGCACTGACCTTGATCGACAGTTCGCCGGTCTTGGTCTTGAACAGCACGCCTTCGGCCCCGAGAATATCGCCGAGGTCGTAGTGCTTGAAGGCGTCATGCGCTTCCACGCCGATCAGGTCGCCGGCGATGTAGAGCTGGATGCGGCCATCGGCCTTGTCGCCGGAGGCATCCTGGATGGTGGCGAACGAGGCTTTGCCCATCACGCGCTTCAACATCATGCGACCGGCCACGATGACCTTGACGGCTTGCTGTTCCAGTTCCGCGGTGTCGAGTGCGCCGTATTGCAGATGCAGTGCGGCGGCCTTGTGCTGCGGCCGGAAATCGTTCGGGAAAGCGACGCCATTGGCGCGCATTGCTGTCAACTTGCCGCGTCGTTCGGCAATGATCGTGTTTTCGTCGAGAGGAACGCCTGCGGCTTCGGTGTGCGATGTCATGTGGGAGCAATCAAAAAGAGTGGGAGGCGCAGGGCGCCTCGCCGAAATTAAACACCTTGCTTGAGCGAGGCCGCAATGAATTCATCGAGATCGCCGTCGAGCACCGCCTTGGTATTGCCGGTCTCGAAACTGGTGCGCAGATCCTTGATGCGCGACTGGTCCAGCACGTAGGAACGGATCTGGTGGCCCCAGCCGATATCGGTCTTGGAGTCTTCCAGCTTCTGCTGGTCGCTCATGCGCTTGCGCATCTCGTGCTCATACAGGCGCGACTTGAGCATGGCCCAGGCTTCGGCGCGATTGCGGTGCTGGCTGCGATCGTTCTGGCACTGCACCACGATCCCGGTCGGCGCGTGGGTCAGGCGCACGGCAGAGTCAGTCTTGTTAATGTGCTGCCCACCGGCGCCGGAGGCACGATAGGTATCGACCCGCACATCGGCCGGATTGATATCGATCTCCAGCGAGTCATCGACTTCCGGATACACGAACAGGCTGGAGAAGGACGTATGACGACCGTTGGCGGAATCGAATGGCGATTTGCGCACCAGCCGATGGACGCCGGTTTCCGTACGCAAGAAGCCGTAGGCGTAGTCGCCCTCGACCTTTAGCGTGACGGTCTTGATGCCGGCGATTTCACCGTCGGACTGTTCCAGGATCTCGGTCTTGAAACCCTTGCGTTCGCAGTAGCGCAGATACTGGCGCATCAGCATCGAGGCCCAGTCCTGTGCTTCGGTCCCGCCGGCGCCGGCCTGGATGTCGATGAAGCAGTTGTTGGGGTCCATCGGATTGTTGAACATGCGGCGGAATTCCATGCCCTCGACCAGCTTTTCGAGGCCGTGGGCATCGGCTTCGACCGCCAGCAAGGTGTCTTCATCCTGCTCTTCGCGCGCCATGGCGAACAAATCGCTGGCGTCGCGCAAATCGGCATCGATCTTGATCAGCGTGAGCACGATCGATTCGAGCGATTTCTTTTCCTTGCCGAGATCCTGAGCGCGCTTCTGGTCGTCCCAGACTTTCGGATCTTCGAGTTCGGCGTTGACCTGGTCTAGTTTCTCTGACTTGTTATCGAAGTCAAAGATACCTCCGAAGTTCGTTGGCGCGGCTGGTCAGGTCTGCGAGCAGGCCGGCCAGGGAATTTAATTGTTCTGCTTCCATCATGGTGTTTTCTTGTTGAGCGATTGAGCCCAAGATTATACGCCAGCGACAGGGCCTTCCGGGTTGCCGCTGCCGGCTCGGGCACTCATTCTGCCAGGGCCTGGGCGGTCAGCCGCCGCAACTGGTCGCTTAGCAGCTGGATCGACAGCTTGAGCCCGTACAACTGGTTGAAATGATGCTGCGGCAATTCGATCCGATGGACTTCGCCGTCGATTGCCTCGAGCGCATCGCGCCACGCGGCAAGCTCGCTGGCGACGGGATTCGGTACGGCGCGCATCGCATCCTCGAGCGTTTTCACTTCGCCATACCAATGCGCCAGTCGCGAGCGCATCTGGAAGCCGATCAGCCGCGGCACCGCCTGCATCAAGGCAAACAGCGTTGCCAGCAAGGGCACCAGCAACACGAAGTGCTGTTCCAGTAAATTGGCCAGCCAGAACGGCAGATAATTTTGCAGAAACGGCCGTCCGGATTTGAAATACCGATTGGCTTCGTCGGACATCGGGAAGTCATCGATGCGCCGATTCGGGAAGTCACTGCGTGTGGCAAAGAAGCCCGGCACGCCATGCACCTCGAAGGCGGTGTCGAGCAAGGCGTAAATCAGGGACGGGTGCAATGTGTTCTTGGCAACCAGCAGGGCGGTGCTCGACAGCAGCGTGACATCCTGTGGCGGCAGGTCCTGTTGCAGGTTGATCGCGCCACGCGGGAAGATGACCTTGGACAGCGATGGAAAGCGCCGGACAAGGGCGTCGGCCTGACTGAAATTCATCAGCTTCAGGTCGCTGTTGAGCAGGCCGGCAATGGCGGGTACTTCTGGCGTACCGATAAAAAATGCCGCATCCAGCCGGCCGTCACGCAGTGCGTCGGCCGCCTGCGTCGAGGTCAGCTCGGAGATCGTCGAATTGGCCGCACCGATTCCATGCGCCAGCAGCACATCCAGCGCCACCTTGCGCAAGCCGCTGCCGGGCTGGCCCACGCCGATGCGCTTGCCAGAGAGCTGGGCAATCCGGTCGATGGTCTGTGGATCGCGGTAAAACAGCCAGATCGGTTCATACGACACCGATGCGAGTGCCAGCAGATTCGGCGCGTCCCGGGCGCTGCCCACGCCGGATTGCAGCAGCGCGACATCGATGTCGCTGGCCGGGTCCTTGAGACGTTGGTAGTTGTCAACCGCGCCCGCGGACTTGCGCAATTCCAGCGTGATGCCCTGCTGCGCGAGCGCTTCGACATATTGCACGGCGAAGGCTTGATAGATGCCGGTGCTGCTGCCGACGCTCATGACGATCTTGCGCTGTGCCGCCGGCTGGAACCAGGTCCAGCCCAGCCACAGAATCAGGCCAAGGGTGACGCCAATGGCCAGCAGTGGCCAGAGCCGTGCGCGCTGGCGGGATATCGGGTTGGCGCTGGGCTGGTCAGGTTCATGCATCGTCATTGGCCGGGGTCACGTATCGGGAATCCGGAGTGTAACTTGCCGCGCGGAATCGCACCCGGAGGGTGCTCATATCCGATCAGTCCGAACGCCAGCACACAACGCGCCTCTCCAGCGAGGCTGGTGCAGCGGCGCTTATTGCGGGAGGACTGCCATGGCAAACGGCTTGACACCGATCAGCAAGTAATGCAGCCAGAACGCAAATAACGCCCATGCCGCAATGCCGACTGCGACAACCGTGATGGTGCCGGTCGCGGTTCCCGCCGGGTAGATGACGCCAGTGGCACGATCCCGTTGTCGCGCCGCCTTGAAGGAGAAAATCGCCCAGACCAGAAAGCTGCCAAACAAGAGCATGTCGGCCAGCGTGCCATTGGCGAGCAAATGGGCCGCCGCCCACAGCTTCACACCCAGAATCATCGGGTGATGCACGCGCGCCTTGATGCCGTTGCGCGGCACGTAGGCGGCCACCAGAAGGATGAACGCTGCCAATGTCAGCAACCCGGCGAGGTGGCGCATGCCGGTGGGTGGTGTCCACACCACGACCGGCTGTTGACGCGCCATCCCGTAGCCCCACACCAGCACCGCGAATCCAATCAGCGAGATCAGCGAATACGCCATCTTCCAGGTGTTTTCACCAAGACTGGCGCGTTGCGTCGTGCGCCAATCCTCGGCCACGATGCGCACCGAGTGAACACCGAGGAAAATCAGCAAGCCTGCAATGAGAACGAACATGGGGTGATCCAGTTTTGCGAGAGTGATGATTGGTCGGATGGCGACCGCGTCGGGTGCGGGATCAGGTCCCGGCCGATGGCATGGCGCGCCGTGCTGGCGCGCAGGGCACTATTTCTTTTCGCGCACCCGTTGCTGCTGTTTTTTCTGCGTTTGTTGCTTGTTCTGTTTTTGTTCGAACAGCGTAATCGCGTCTTTTTTCGCCTGCTCGGCAGTGCACATTGCAGGCACATCGTCGTGCACACTGAAAAATTCGGCCTCCTGCGCATCCGTCACGAGTTTGATTGCGGCGGCATCGTCGAGGTCATACATTTCGGTCAGAAGTGTGGTGACTTCATCCAGAAATTCTTCGTAGGTCATGGACAGCTTTCAAGGTTGCATCGATGGCGCAAGAATACGCGCTTTCGGCAGCTTGCATGCAGGCCGATTGCAGGCTTTCGACCGGCCTCATTGTTCTTCCGCCCGGCACGGAATCATTTCGGCGGCGTCGGAAACAGCACGAACGGTCCCTTGGGCTCCTGATCGGGCGGTACATAGGCGGGCGCCGCATCGCCGGCGGGGCCGAGTGATTTCGCGAACCGATAAATGGCGCGCAGGTCCGGCTTGGTCATTTCGTGCAGGGTGAACCAGGGCATTGGCGGCCGATATTGCGCGGTGGTCGCCAGTTTGAGCCACTCGGCTTCGGTCAGCTTGGCAAAAACCAGCCGCAGATTGCTGGCATAGGTGGTACCCCATGGTCCGCGCCAGCCGAGCTGATCGCCGGTGAGCCATTGCGACTCCGGCACCTTGCCATTGGTCTGCAGGTAACCGGGTGTATGGCAGTCGTTGCAACCGGCAATTTTCACGAGGTATCGACCGCGCTCGATGGATGCGGCATCTGCGCCCCGAGGTGACTCCGCAGACACGGGCCCGGACGCTGCCGCAGCAAGAATGGCGATGATCAAGGGGCGAGGTAAAGTCATCGGAATTTCTCCAGAATTGCGTGGGGACGAAAGGAAGACACAGTTCAGAGCAGTTCTTTCGGAACGTTCCCGCCGTTTGCGGCGAGCTTCTGCAGCACCGTCTTGTGCAGCCAGATATTCATCTGTGCGGAGTCGGCCAGCATCGCGCCGGGGCAACCCAGCTCAGTGGCGAGTTCCTTGCGCGCGGCCAGGCTGCTGTCGAGGTTCAGCAGCTTGAGCAGGTCGACGATGGATACCTTCCAGTTCAATGTCTGCGGATTTTCTGCCGCAAGACCTTCGAGTTTTGCGACGACATCGACTTCCGTCACCGCGACGGCAGCGGGCGCCGACGCCGTAGCGATGTCCGGGGCGGGTTCCGGGACGGCCGTTGGCACGCTCGGCGCAGCGTCCTTGTGACCGAATCCGAGTTTGTCGAGGATGGCGCTGAACAGACTCATGGGGATTCCTTTCGAACGAACAGTGTTGTTGATGTGACACCGTACCGCGAATCCCGATCAAGCCGCAAAAATGATGAACGATGTTTGATCCATGTCGACGCACGCCAGCCCGGTCGGATCAACCGGAGTCGCGATCCGGCCGACATTGCCATATCGATGGCATCGGAGCGCCGCGTCGAGCGAAAAAATGGCTGGCGTTCCAGTTCCTGCCTTGACGAAGCCTGTCGCGTTTCAATACCAAAAAAATACTACTGAAAGTACATTTCCACAGGAGAATCAATTGTTTTAATATTAACTTTAGAGTGGGCTGCAGATGGTCCGCTTATTGCGCCTGCAGCCCGCCAGACGTTGCAGACCGAACGACGCAGGGCGCTGACATGACGATGACGTACCTGAGACAACCAGCGCCAGCTGCGCATGAAACGACCATTCAGAGAAGGAATCACAGCATGTCGAAGTTCATTCAAGCCGTTTCCATCATCGTCGCCCTGACGGCGCTCGTCTCCGGCTGCGGAGGTGGGGGCAGCGCGGGTGGGCCTGTCGCCGTTACGCCGGTTCCTGCGCCAACGTTCTCGCTGCAGTCCGGCTACAAGGCGCGCATTGCCAGCGGCAGCACCACATCGTTCATCATTTCCGGCACCTGCGCCGGATCGGCACAGATCGTCAACGGCAAACCAGCCGGGGGCGGCAACTTCGAAGGGGTAGCGGCGCTGGCCGAAACCTCGACATCGACCGTCTTGATGACAAATTGCATTCCGGCCTCAACCACAGCAACGTCGGTCGAGTATTTCGACAGCAATTACACGCCGCTTGGCCACAATGCTGTCGGCGACGAGTACGGTGTGTTCCTGAGCGCACCTACGGCGCTACCAACCGCTGCCAGGAGTGGTGACACCGGGAGTTATGGCACCGAGACGATTTACACCGACAGCAGCAAGAAAACATTGAAGGGCCAACGGACAATGAGCTAAGTCATCGAACCCGACGGCACGTCAACCTCAACGGTGATCGCCAACCTGATAACGCGCGATTTCAACACGGCGAACCTGCTTCTCTACACGGAGCAATCGCGCTTTCGGATGCGCACGGATGGCACGCTGACGCCACTATCAATTGACGTGCAGTACAGCACCACCAGTTCGACGCATCTGGTTTTTACGGCGAGCTGACGGGGGCTTCGCGCCCGGTGTTGGTTGGCTTGCTTGCCGAAATGTCGTGCTGAGCCAAAACATCAATGGTCAAGCATGATGGTTGTGCTTCAGCCAGTGCGTCGGCGATCCACACGATGGCCGGCGCCAAGCCACCTACGCAATTGCAGCAACCAGATCCATTTCCACGGCAGCGTTCTTCGGCAATTGCAGAACCCCGACCGAAGTGCGCGTATGCATTCCCGCATCGCCCAGGACCGCATGCAGGACCTCCGACGCCGCGTCGGCAACTTCGCTGTGCTGGGTGAAGTCGTCCGAACATTGGACAAAAACCGTGATGCGAAGAATGCGCTCGATGCGCGCAAGGTCGCCGGCGGCCTGACGCAGCAATGCCAGCGCGCGCATGGCGCAAATGCGTGCGGCCAGCTGCGCCTGCGGCAAGGACACCATTGCGCCGACCCGACCGGTCACCATCACCGTATCGGCAACCCGCGGAATCTGGCCGCTGACATAGACTTCATTGCGATGGATGACGAACGGCGCGTAATTGCCGCCAATCTTGATCGCGCCGCCAAAGTCGTAGCCGAGTTCGGCGGCGATGCGTTCAAACGCAACTTGTCGGGATGTGGGCATGGTTGCGTTTATGGCTTGATGAATTTCAGCAGCATCCGGTCCGATTCGCCGATGGCCACGTATTTGGCGCGATCCTTGTCTTTCAGCGTCAGCACCGGTGGCAACGTCCATACCCCATCGGCATAGTCCTTGGTGTCGTTCGGATTGGCCAGCAGATCACTCCGTGCGACAAGTTTGAACCCCGCCTTTTCGGCCATCGCGATCATGACGCTTTCCTTGACGTAACCGAGCCTGGCCGAGGCTTCCGGTGCGCGATCGCTGTTCTCGTTTTCGCGGTGGTCAATGATGCCAAGGACGCCTTTGCTCTTGAGCACGCGAAAGTACTCGGCGAAAATCAGATCGGTCTTCTTGTTGTCGGCAGTGACCAGATTGTGAATGTTGCGGGCGTCGAAAATGACATCCACGCTTTGCCCAGCCTGATAGCCGGGCTGGCCCGCTGGCCGGCCGTAAAAGAACGCCCTGGCTTTCGGGCCGGCCAGCTGCAGCTGGGACTCGCCAAACGTGGCTTGCCAGTTGTTGCGCTTGGCAATGGCGGCCTCGCGCCGCTCCTCGGGCAGGGTTTCAAGAAAAATCTCCGGTGCGGTTTCGGCGCCGAAATAGGTGCCCTTTTGCTTGAGCAGTGGTCCGAGAATATGGCTGTACCAGCCTCCGCCGGGGAAGTTTTCCGCCACCGTCATGGCGGGCGTGACACCGATAAAGGCGAGCACTTCGGCCGGACGACGTGCGCGGTCGCGCGCTTTTTCTGCGTCGGTGCGCCAGTAGTTGTTGTCGTAGACGGCGGCGTCAATGGCGGCGCTGGCAGTCGCGGCGTCGGTGGCGGCAAGCGTGACGGGCGATATGGCTGCCAGCGAACTCGCTAGTAAAGCCAGGGTGGTCAGGTGTTTTTTGAAGGACATGATGGCTTCCTTTTGTGGGTTTTCGATCAAGGCGCATGGCGCTGGCTACAACAGGTTGCATGCTACGACAATCCATGCGATTGCGTCCCGTGTCTCGGACCGTCAATACTGCTATCCCGACTGCAACGTACTGATCAACACGCTTGGCATCATCGGGGCAGCAGCCCTGGAGACGGCCGACATCGAACTGACCCAGGCGCGCATTGATCAGTTCGAACCGGACTTCGACGACATTACCCTGCCAGCCCTGCGGGCGATTCACTTCCGCCTGTTCCAGGATCCCTATGACTGGGCCGGCGATCTGCGGACGGCCAACATCAGCAAGGGCAGCACGCGGTTTGCGAACATCAACTGCATCAAGCCAGAGGCGGACAAGCTCTATCGTCAGCTTGCGCAGGAAAAATATCTCACCGCACCAAAGCGTGGCTCAATCCAGCGAATCCCCATGTTCCTGCCGCTTGGTGGCGCGATACTCCCGCTGCGCGTACCAGATGACGGAGAAGATCAGGAACAGGGCGCCCAGCGTAATTTCAATTTTCAGAAACAGCGCTGCACTCCAGACCGCACCCCAGAGCTGGATCAGGAACACCACGATGCCGAGAACGAAGAACAGCGTGCCGAGGAAGAGAATTGTTTTCATGCTCAGCTGTGTTTCGTCACGATGACGGCGGTGCCGTAGCAAATGACTTCGGTCACGCCGCGCATGACTTCGGTGGCGTCATAGCGCATCGCGATGATCGCATTGGCGCCGTTTTTCGACGCCTGGGTACACATGATCTTGTAGGCGTCCTTGCGGGTCTGCTCGCACAGGTTGGTGTAAATGGTGATGTTGCCGCCGACGATGGTTTGCAGCCCACCAAAAAATGCACCCACGACTGAGCGCGAGCGCACCACGATCCCGCGCACGATGCCGACGTTGTCGGAAATTACGTAGCCCGGCAATTCAAGGGCCGAGGTCACCATTTTTGCTTCCATGTTGGGCGTCTTTCGCGAAGGGTTGAGGTAGGATCTTTTACTGCGCCAGCGGATCGGCAGGCTTCACCAGCTTCTTGCAGTGCGGGTCGCGGTATGGACCGCTTTCCCTTAGCCAGCCGTCGCCCGGTGGCGTTTGCTGACAGGCGAGGGCGCCGTCAAGCTTGCTCTGCCAGCGGTAGTACTGGGCCGGCGCGGCGAACACTGCCAACGGTAGCGCTGCGATTGCCAGCACCAACAGAAATGTAATCCGGTTCATCGATGCTCCCGTGGTTCAAGCAAATCAAACACCCTGCGCAAACTCCACCATCAACTGGACGCGGGTGACGCCGTTATATTCGTTCGCATCGAGCCGATACGCCACGCGTGCCCGCGCGCCCAAATCGTCGGTGTGGCCGAACCAGATCGCGTCGTGGCGCTGGCCGTTGCGTTCCAGTTGCAATTTCAAATGACGTTCCTTGAGCACCCGCTGGCTGATCACCCGAAACTCGTCGCAGAACACCGGTGGCGCAAAGCCCTGGCCCCACACCTGCGATTCGAGCAGTTCGATGAACTGCGTGGTGAAGAAGGCATCCTCCAGCGACCCATCGGATTCCAGCACGCGCTCCAGCTGGTTTTTGGTGAGCCAGCTTTTGCCGACCATTTCGAACGCCGCGGCAAAGGCATCAAAATTCTCCGCCCGCAGCGACAATCCCGCCGCCATGGCGTGGCCGCCAAACTTGTCGATCAGCGTTGGCGCATGTTTCGAGACCAGATCCAGCGCATCGCGCAAATGAAAGCCCGGTATCGAGCGGCCCGAACCCTTGATCCAGCCATCCGCGGCCGGTGCGAAGGTGAAGGTCGGTCGATAGAATTTGTCCTTCAGCCGCGAGGCGACGATGCCAATGACGCCCTGATGCCAGCCGGCGTCGAACACGCTGATGGTGGAGCGGTCGTGCGGATCAAAGCTGTCGAGCAGTTCCAGCGCGGTGTCCTGCATGCCGGCTTCGATGTCGCGCCGTTCGCGATTGATGCCATCGAGTTGCTGGGCGATGGCCCAGGCGCGACCTTCGTCGTCGGTAGTCAGGCATTCGATCCCGAGCGCCATGTCGGCCAGGCGTCCGGCCGCGTTCAGGCGCGGGCCGAGCGCAAAGCCGAGGTCGAATGGCGTGGCGCGGCGCGCTTCACGGCCGGCGGCACGAAACAGCGCGGCCACGCCGGCATGCATGCGACCGGCGCGCATCCGCTTGAGGCCCTGCGCCACCAGAATCCGGTTGTTGGCATCGAGCTTGACCACATCGGCAACGGTGCCGAGCGCGACCAGATCGAGCAATGCATCGAGTTTCGGCTGGCTCTGCTGATCGAACACGCCGCGCCGGCGCAGTTCGGCGCGCAGCGCCAGCAACACGTAAAACATCACGCCGACACCGGCCAGATGCTTGCTCGGAAAGCCGCATTCGGGCTGGTTCGGATTGACGATCACGCGCGCCGCTGGCAGCGTTGCCGCCGGCAGGTGGTGGTCGGTAACCACCACCTCGATGCCGCGCCGGTTGGCTTCGGCCACGCCGTCGATGCTGGCGATGCCGTTGTCGACCGTGATGATGATGTCGGGTGATTTTTCGCGTTCGGCCAGCGCCACGATCTCGGGCGTCAGGCCGTAGCCGTATTCGAACCGGTTCGGCACGATGAAGTCGACGTTGGCCCCCAGCATGCGCAGGCCGCGCAGGCCGACGGCGCAGGCGGTGGCGCCATCACAATCGTAGTCGGCGACAATCACCAGCTTCTTGCGGGCGGCAATCGCATCGGCCAGAAAGGCCGCCGCGGTATCGATATGCAGCAGACCGGCGGGCGCGATCAAGGCGCTCAGCTCGCTCGACAGTTCCTGCCTGTTGAGCAGGCCGCGGCCGGCATACAAGCGCGCCATGACCGGATGAATGCCTTCCTGGATCAGCCGTTCGACATCGCGTTGCGGCACCGCGCGGGTAACGATTCGGGTCATGCCAGCAGTCCGTCGAGCGATGGCTTGCGCCAGAATTTGCGCAGGCCGTGGCGGCTGACGCTGCGCTCGACGCTGACGGTGCCGCTGGTCAGGATCAGGCGATAGCGATCGAACACGCCATCCTGCAATGCCCGCAGCAATGGCGCGAACCAGGTTGCTTCAAGCTGGTTGATGCGCATCAGCCATTCGTTGAGGTCCTCGCCCAAGGCCGGTTCGATCAGGCCATCGAGCATCAGCAGGCCGCGCTGCGGGCGCGCCGCGAGCACCGTCGCAGCATCGGTGTCGGTGCCAAGGAAGAGCGCGCTGTACTCGGACTTGTGCATGATCATCGGCGCTTGCGCCGCACCCCACAGCCACAGCGAATTCACCGGATTCAATCCGGCTTCCTCGCGCGCGCGATTGACGGCGCTGTCATGCCAGTGCATCTGGATCTCGTTCTGCACCTTGCGCCAGTCGCGTTCGCCCGGGCCCTTGGGCATCCAGATGTCGATGTTGTGGCCGCAGGCCGCGTCCGGCGTCGCGGTAATCAATTCGCGCCAGCTGTCGGCACGCAGGAACCAGTGGTCGGCATCGCCGTACACCAGTTCCTGGCCGATCTCCTCGAACAGCGGCGCGGCCAGCGTAAACAACGCCCGTGCGTCGACCTCACTCAGGGCAAGGCGGCGCCGGTCGGTCAGCACCAGATGATCGCGCGCAATGTGGATGTGGACCGGATGCAGCATGAACCAGATGCCTGGCGGGGTTGCCACGCCGCGCTGCTGCATGGCATGCAGTGCTACCGGCGGAGTGTTGGCGGCTGCGGCGTCGAACGGCAATCCGATGGCCTGCGCTAACCAGAATTCATGGGGCAGCGCGCGCGCGTACGGGTCGTGGCTGTCACTGTGCAGCAGATTGCTGCGCGCCAGCAGCATGGCCAGTGACGGCGTTTGCATGGCCCGCAGCAGATCTGGCGCCATGGCGGGCGGCGGCAGGGAAAACGGAAGCAGGATGTCGAGATGGCTCATGGCGCGATTGTACGCATCGGCGGCGGTTAATGATGCGGAAAAACCATGATCGGCAAACCGCCCGATTTCACGCACCGGCAGCGCCACGAAGCAAGTAGTATGGTTCGTACAGGTACGCGCGTCACCATCTGCGTTTTTCGTCTGATTCTGATCCCTGGCCAGCTTGCTGACAAGCGCCGACCAGCACCAAGGAGACCGCCCGTGAACATTCCCCCATTAGCCGCTTCAGGCATCGATCCGGTGGCGACAGCCGGAATTGCCAATGTCAATCCGGTGATTCCATCGACCGCCCTGGCGGAGCAACAGGCCGTCCTTGCTGCCGATACGCGATCCAGCATTGTCGATTTGTCGACACTGGGCCAGTTGCAGGCCGCACTGGCGCGTTTTCGTGCGCAGCCGATCAATGACAATGCGGCCGGAGGCAGCGCCGCGGTCGATGGCGTGAATGCGTTTGGCAAGTTTCTTGCCGCAACCCAGCTGATTGTCGACGCGCTCAATAATTTTCAGTCCGGCCATGTCGACAGCCTGCTCAATGCGATCAGTGCCCCGGCCGACAGTGCGCTGCCGGGTCTCGATGCGCTGCCGGCGACCACCCCGGGCGACGCGCTGCTGGCCAGTCTGAAGCAGGGCGGCATCAATTTCCAGAGCGCCGGTGCGGCTGGCGGCACTGCGCAGTTCAGCATCGATTTGCCGACGCTGCAAGCAGCGTTCGAGGCCAATCCGGCCAGTACCGCGACCGCGCTGGCGCAAGCATTTCAGACCCTGAGCCAAGGCGCCCAATCGGTGGTCGCGCAGGACGCCGCGCTGTTTTCGACCGATCCCGGCGTAACGCCGTTTGATGGTGCGTCAAGCGCGCCAGCGGCACTGGCAGGGAATCCGGATGCGACCGTCGCCGCGCTGGCGGCGCTGCCATCGCCGGTGGCTGCCGCGGTAGTCGCGGCGGCAGCCAGTCCTGCCGTGCCGTCGACGGGCGTCACCGCCACACCCGATATCGCGCTGCCGGCGACGATCACTGCGGCAGCAATTCCGGTAACGCTCAGCGAGCCGGTGGCTGCAACCGCAACCGGAGACGCGACCGCAACCGGAGCCGCCGCCAGTACCCTTGTTGGCAACCCCGCCGCGCTCACCGATCCTGCGATTGCCGCTGCTGCGCTCCAGCAGAATGCTGCGGTGTCGAATGCCGCCCTGGCCCAGGCGATTGACACCACCAGTTCGAACACGGTGCTGGGCAGCAGCGCGGCGGCAGCGCCGATTGCGACATCGCCCGCCGTCCAGACCGCCTTGCCGCAGCCGGCGGCGACCAGTGCGGTCGTCACTCCGGTGGTGACCGACCCGAGCGTCACCGCCGCGGCTGTCGCTCTGGCTGTACAGGCCGCCGACAACGTGGTTCCGCCTCAACCGGCGATCGTGGCAGCTCCGCTCGTCGCAACAAGCAATCCTGTCCCGCCCAATGCGACCGCGGCGGCGATCAGCGCACCGCCGCAAACCGTCAATGACGCCAACGCCTTGGCAGCCAATGCAGCGGTACTGGCCGCGGCTGCCGCATTCCGCCTGGGAGATGTGCATGCCGCCAACGCCGTCCGGCAACCCGCGGAATTGGTCCCGGCAATTAACGCCGTGACCCCGGCCGCAGCGACCACGCTGGATCCGCATGATGACGCCGGCGACGAGGCGCGCAAGGCAGCGCAACTGGCCGATCAGCGCAAACAGGTTGCCGCACAGCGAGAGGCGCTTGCGAGCTCCTATGAGCCGCTGCCCGACCACGGCAATCTCGATATCAGTGTGTAGATAATCCAACGTCGATACGGTTGCCGCGGGTGGCCTCGCCTCCGACGGCGATGGCCGACGATGCGCGCCTGTAACGCGGCGATCTGCCGTAATCCATCGCGCGGCCACCAAAAAAGGCGGAGCGCCTTTTGCTCAACAGTGGAGGAGTTTTAGTAGTCGTGCATGTTTCCTCAGTGAAAGTGTTACCGAGTCAAGTCAATTGACGGCAGTGTTCTGCCAGCGGGGCTAACCAGGTTTGGTGCCCGCCACAATAAAAAAGGATTGCACGATGAAACGCCACGGCTCCATGAATCACATTTTTCGTCTTGTCTGGAGCCAGGTGCTGCAGAGCTGGGTGGCGGTGGCAGAAACCACGCGCGGGCGTGGCAAGGGCGGCCGACGCAAGCTGGTGGCAGCGGCGCTGGCGCTGACGGCGGTGGGCGCGCAGGCGGGGCCGGAGGGCGGGCAGGTGGTCTCCGGCAGCGCCGGCATCCAGCAGGCCGGCGCCACCACCACGATCAACCAGGCCAGCCAGAACCTGTCGCTGAACTGGCGCAGCTTCAACGTCGGCGCGGCCGAGACCGTCAATTTTGTCCAGCCGTCGGCCAGCGCAGTGGCGGTGAACCGGATTGCCGACCGCAACGGCTCGCAGATTTTCGGCCATCTGAATGCCAACGGCCAGGTCTACCTGATCAATCCGAACGGCATCCTGTTCGGTCGCGGCGCGCAGGTCAATGTCGGCGGGCTGGTGGCCTCGACGCTGGACGTCAGTGATGCCAACCTGAGCGGCGCAGTGCGCAGCTTCAGCGGCAATGGCACCGGCAGCGTGGTCAACCAGGGTGCCCTCACTGCCACCAACGGCGGCTATATCGCGCTGCTGGGCAATCAGGTCAGCAATCACGGCAGCATCAGCGCGCCACAGGGCGCGGTGGCGTTGGGCGCGGGCAGCGCGGCGACGCTGACGTTTCAGAACACTAGCCTGGTGAGCCTGCAGGTCGAGCGCAGCGTGCTCAACAGCCAGGCCGACAACGGCGGGCTGATCCAGGCCAATGGCGGACTGGTGATGATGACGGCGGGGGCCAAGGATGCCTTGCTGGCCAGCGTGGTCAACAACACCGGCGTGATCGAAGCGCGCACGGTCGAGCATCGCAACGGCAGCATCGTGCTGCTGGGCGGCATGGCGGCCGGCTCGGTGCAGGTTGGCGGCACGCTGGACGCGAGCGCGCCGCAGGGCGGCAACGGCGGTTTCATTGAAACCAGTGCGGCGCACGTGCAGGTGGCCGACAGCGCAAAAATCACCACGGCGGCCACTCTCGGCATGGCCGGCACCTGGTTGATCGATCCGGTCGACTTCACGATCGCGGCGTCCGGCGGCAACATGACCGGGGCGTCGCTGATGTCGGGTCTGGGCGCGGGCAACGTGACGATTCTCAGCAGCAGCGGCAACAGCGGCACGGCCGGCAACGTCAATGTCAATGACGTGGTCTCGTGGTCGGCCAACAAGCTCACGCTGAATGCGCAAAACAACATCAACATCAATGCCGGCCTGAACGGCTCCGGCAGTGCCAGCCTGGCGCTGCTGTTTGGCCAGGGCGCGGTGGCGGCGGGCAATACCAACGTGGTCAATGTACGCGCTCCAGTGAATCTGCCGGCGGGTAATCATTTCAGCACCACCCAGGGCTCGAACGGCACGGCGGTCAACTTCGTCGTCCTGAACGGTCTCGGCGCGGAGGGCAGTGTCAGCGGCGCCGACTTGCAGGGCATGAACGGCAATCTGGCGCTGAACTACGCACTGGGCGGCGACATCGATGCCAGCGCGACGTCCGGCTGGAATGCCGGCGCCGGCTTTGCGCCGGTGGGAGACAGCACCACCGCATTCAGCGGTGCGTTTGCCGGGCTCGGCCATACCATCACCAATCTCACCATCAACCGCCCCAATTCGGGCAACAGCGGACTCGGGTTGTTCGGTCAGATCGCGTCGACCGGTACGGTCACCGATATCGGTTTGATCGGCGGCGGGGTCAACGGTCCGAACAGCAATTATGTCGGCGTGCTGGCTGGTGTGAACAACGGCAAGGTCACCAACGCGTATGCCACTGGCACGGCAACCGGTTCCAGTGTGGTGGGTGGCCTGATGGGCATCAACTATGGCACGGTCAACAACAGCCACGCGACCGGCACGGTCCTGGCCACGGGTGACAATGCCGGCGGTCTGTCAGCCTATAACTTCGGCGTGATCAACAATTCCTACGCAAGCGGGGCAGTTTCAGCCGGCAATTATTTTTCTGGCGGTCTGATCGGCACCAACATGGCGACCGTGAGCAACAGCTACGCAACCGGTGCGGTGACGGGCAACCACATTGCCGGCGGACTGGTCGCCTTCAATCAATTCGGCTCCAACATCAGTACCAGCTATGCCACTGGCACCGTGACGGGGACCAGCCAGTTTGGTGCCCTGGTCGGCGCCAACAACAGCACCATCGCCAGCAGCTACTGGAATTCCACTGTGTCCGGTGCAACGGGTGTCGGCAGTGGTTCCGCCACCGGGGCGACCGGATTGACCAGCCTGCAAATGCAGACCGCCGCCAATTTTGCCGGCTTTACCTTCACCACGACGCCCGGCGCGACCGGCAACAACTGGGTGATGGTCGACAACGACGGCAGGCTCAACAATGCCGGTGCGGTCGCTGGTGCAACCCGTCCGATGCTCGCTGCCGAGTACTCCAGCACGATCACCAACGCGCATCAGTTGCAGTTGATGTCGATGAATTTGGCAGGAAATTATTTCCTCGGACAGAACATCAGTGCCAGCGCGACCGGCACCGCCAGCGATGTCTGGTCGAACAGTTCCTTCATCCCGGTGGGCGATAACAACTCGCTGTTCACCGGCTCGTTCAATGGTCTTGGCCACGTCATCAACGGGCTGGTCATCAACCTGCCAACGACCAGCTACGTTGGCCTGTTCGGCGGCAATGGCGGTGTCATCCGCAATCTGGGGCTGACGGGTGGAAGTGTTACCGGCAGCGGGTACGTCGGTGGCATTACCGGCAACAACGCCAACAGTTCGGCGCTCATCAGCAACTCCTACAACACCGGATCGGTGACCGGCAGCAGCTACCTTGGCGGGCTGGTCGGCCAGAACTGGAGCGGCAGTGTCAGCAACAGCTATGCGACCGGCGATATCACCAGCCTGACCGGCGGGTCCAACGTCGGCGGGCTGGTCGGCTACGGTCATAACAGCGCGAGTGTCAACAACAGCTACGCCACTGGCGCGGTGGTGGGCGGGCAGGGCGTCGGCGGGCTGATGGGCTCGATGAACAAAAACAGCGTGATCAACAACAGTTACTCGACCGGGCATGTCACCGGCACCAGTTACGTTGGCGGGCTGATTGGCGTCACCAGCAGCGGCGCGGGCGTCAACAACAGCTTCTGGAATACGCAGACCTCGCAACAGGCGACCAGCGGTGGTGGCGCTGGCGCAACCGGGCTGACCTCTGCGGCGATGCTGCAAAAGAGCAGTTTCGGTTCGCTGGATTTCACCAACACCTGGGTCGGCTACGACGGTCACACCATCCCGCTGCTGCGCTCGTTCATGACGGCGCTGACGGTGACGGCGAACAACGCCGTCAAGACCTATGACGGGGTGGCGTATGCCGGTGGCAATGGCGTGACCTATTCGTTGACGCCGAACAGCAACCTGCTCGGCACGGTTGGTTACGGCGGCACGGCGCAGGGCGCCATCAACGCCGGCAGTGACGTGATCACGGCCAGCGGTTTGTATTCCGGCCAGCAGGGTTACCTGATCAATTATGTCGATGGTGCACTGACCGTGAACAAGGCCGGGCTGACCGTCGGCAGCGGTGTCGTGAGCAAGACCTACGACGGCACCCTGAGCGCCGCCGGCACGGTCACGCTGCTGGGCGGCACGCTGTATGGCAGCGACCATCTCAGCGGCGGCAGCTTCGCCTTCACCGACAAGAATGCCGGCAGCGGCAACAAGGTCGTCGCCACCTCCGGCGTCACGGTCAGCGACAGCAACGGCGGCGGCAATTACCTGATCACCTACGCCAACAACACGGCCAGCACGATCGATCGCGCCAACCTGTCGATCAGCGGCGTGACAGCGCTGGACAAGAACTACGATGCGAGCACGGTAGCGTTGCTGGCCGGGACGGCGCAGGTGACGGCGCTGGGCCAGGATGTCGTCAATGTCGCTGGTGTCGGCAGCGGCGCCTTTGCCGACAGCAGTGTCGGTGCCGGCAAGGCGGTGACGGTCAGTGGATTCACGCTGGGCGGCGCCGATGCGGGTAACTACAATGCGCTGCAGCCGACCGGCTTGACCGCCGCGATCATTGCGGTGGCTGTGCCGCCACCTGTTGCTCCGGTTGTGCCGGTCGAGCCAGTTGCACCGGTTGTGCCTGTCGCACCAGTCGCGCCGGCACCGATTCCTGCAGCGATTTTCGAGGTGCGTTCGCAGCTCGCCGCGCTGGCCAGTCCGGTGGCGGCGAATGTGCAGGCAGCGCCGATGACGTTGCCTCCGGTGGTCGCGCCGGTCGCACCACCGGCGCGTTCGGACGCTGGCGAAACGGCCTCGAGCGGCCCGGCGGCGCGCTCCGGCCCCGACGTCACGCTGCGCATCGGGGTCAGCGGACCATCACTGAATATCGTCAACGAAGGCGTGCGCCTGCCGACTGACCGTCTCAATAACAATGATTAAGGATGTGACATTGAATAACGCAAACCACCCGCGGCGCTTCATGAAAACCCGATTGTCGGTCCTGCTTGCCGCGATGACACCATTGTTCGCGCAGGCTGCCGGACCGGTGGCCCCCGATGCCGGGTCGATCCTGCAGCAGATTCAACCGGCCCGGGCACCGGCGCCGTCGCCGGCTGCAACCGGGCTGTCGATCAGCAACGGCGGTTCGGCCGGGCAGGCTGCCGGCGTGCCCTTCGCAGTGACCGCGATCCAGATTACCGGCAATACGTTGTTTGATGGCGCGACGCTGCACGCATTGGTGGCCGACGCCGAAGGAAAAAATCTGACGCTGGCGCAGCTGGGCGAGGTTGCCGCGCGCATCACCGCCTATTACCAGCAGCATGACTATCCGTTGATGCGTGCCATCGTTCCGGCGCAAACCATTGCCGCCGGCGTGGTGCAGATCGAGGTCATCGAAGCGCGTTACGGCCAGCTGCGCCTCGACAACGGCAGCCGGGTCGGGACGCCGCTGCTGGAAGCGACCCTGGCGGGCCTGCAAAGCGGCCAGATGGTGGCGCAAAAGGACATGGATCACGTTCTGCTGCTGATGTCGGACGTGCTCGGGGTGGCGCTCACTGCGACCCTCAAGCCGGGCGCCACGGTCGGCACCTCGGACCTGCAGGTCGACGTCACGCCGACCGACATGGTCACCGGCAATGTCGTTGCCGACAACTACGGCAACCGCTACACCGGCCGGGCGCGCTTGGCCGGCACTGTCAACGTCGGCAATCCGCTGCATCATGGCGATCTGCTGAGCGCGTCGGTGCTCACCTCCGGCAATGGACTTGGGTATGGCCGGGTCTCGTATGACACCCTGCTGAATGGCCTCGGCACGCATTTGGGCGGCTCGGTATCGGCGCTGCATTACGAGCTGGGCAACGCGCTGTCGGCGCTGGACGCACATGGCAATGCACGGGTGGCCAGCCTGTGGCTGCGGCATCCGTTCCTGCGCAGCCGTGACGCCAACCTGTACGGACAACTGCAGTTCGACCAGGTGCGCTTGCGTGACCAGATCGATACCAGCGCCTTGCGCACCCACCGCACCTTGTCGAACCAGACCCTGTTGCTGACCGGCGATGCACGCGATGCCTTGTTTGGCGCCGCCGTCAATACCGGCAGCCTGAGCTGGACCAGTGGCCGGGTCCGCTTCGACGACGCGGCGGCGGAGGCAGCCGATGCCGCCACCGCACGCACGCGTGGCAATTTCTCGAAATGGACCGCCAGCGCGTCGCGCCTGCAAGGCCTGACGACCGACGATGCGTTGCTGCTCAGCGGCGCCGCGCAATGGGCCAACGGCAATCTCGATTCCTCCGAAAAAATGAGTATCGGCGGCCCTGCCTCGGTGCGGGCGTATGACGTTGGGACGGTGTCGGGCGACAGTGGATATCGTGGCAGCGTCGAGTTCCAGCATCGCTTCGGCCAACGCTGGCAAGCGATTGCCTTCGTCGACAGTGCGCATGTGACGATCAACAAAAACCCGTGGGACAGCGGTATCAACAGTGCCATGCTCAGCGGCGCCGGTGTCGGTCTGAACTGGCGCGGCGAGGCGAACATGAGTGTCCAAACCACGCTCGCCACCACGTTCGGCACCAAGCCGGTCCAGCTCGACGGCGTCGGCTCCACCCGCGCGTGGGTGGAATTCGGCAAGGGATTCTGAGCAACGCCGGTGCATTGACCGGCGCGCTTGGCTCAGACTGCCTGTGATTTCTTCTGCGGGTAGTACAACTGCGTGTACCAGGCGTAGGCGCTGTCGATCTGCGCCTGAATGCGCGGCGGCAGTTCGTGGCGCGTTGGGGCGCTGATCCGGCCCGATTGCCGGTGTGAATACTTCATCCGGTAGTGGCTGTCGCTTTCCTGGATGCCGATGCTTAGCTGCTCGGGATCGATCACGTGCGGCGACAGGCCGAGCCAGGCGTAAATGTGCGACATGCAGACGGCCGGTTGTTCGAGCATGTCTTCGAAGCGCACAAAGTACAAGCGCTCCTGGACCTTCTTCGGCAAATCCAGCACGGCCTGCAGCGAGATCAGCGGCGCGCCGATCGCCTTGTCTTTGCCGAACAACATGTCGGCGCGTCCCATGCGGTCATAGTCGCCCAGATGGTCGATGAAATCGACCAGGATGGTGCGCTGGTGCTGGGCTTCGATCGAACCGTAAATCTGGCCCAGATCGCGCAGGCAGACCACCAGCTTGGCCTCCGGCTCCAGATGCAGCAGCAATTCGATGGCATGCAGCCATGCGCGATTCTTGTCGACCACCGCCTTTTTGCCGCAATCGTGATACCAGCCGTGCAGAAAACCTTGCATCGCCGCAGTCAGGTGGGCATAGCTGCTGTCGAACGCATTGTCGAGCTGGGACAGGAAGAACGAGTCGTCGCTGATCATGCGCCGGATGCCAAGCAGCGTATTGCACAGCGGCGAGCTGCGGCCCTCGCAATGAATTTCGGGATGTTGCGCCAGCAGTTGGCACAACAAGGTGGAGCCGGCTCTGGGCAGTCCCGTCACACCGATGAAGTTTGGCCGCATTGAATGGGTGCTCGCTGTGTGTTGAAAGCGACGATGACGCCTGAAACGCCCTGTCCGGTCACACTAAAAAACACGTGTCATCGTGCTGCAGCGACGGCGCGACTTATCGCTGCCGTTTTTCATTTCCCGGTATGTGTGGCAAGATGCGCGGTGCTATCAGGAGCCTCGCCCCCGTATGTTAAAAAATCTTCCGTTCGAATGGCTGGTCGGGATTCGCTACACCCGCGCCGGTCGCCGCAGTGGCCGCAACAGTTTCATCTCCTTCATTTCCTTGATTTCGATGGCCGGTATCGCGCTGGGTGTCGCCGCGCTGATTGTCGTGCTGTCGGTCATGAATGGCTTCCAGAAAGAAGTGCGCGACCGGATGTTGTCGGTGCTGTCGCACATCGAGGTGTATGAGCCCGGCACCGGACTGGCCGACTGGCAAGCCACCGCCAAGGAAGCGTTCCTGGACAAGGAAGTCAAGGGCGCCGCACCGTACGTGGCCGGCCAGGCGATGATGACCCGTGACGGCGTCCTGCGCGGCGTGGTCGTGCGCGGGGTGTTGCCGGAACAGGAACCGAACGTCTCCGAAGTCGCGGCCCAGGTGCGGCAAGGCAAGTTTTCCGACCTGCGTGCCGGCGAGTTCAACATTGTGCTTGGCGGCGAACTGGCCCGTGCCATGCAGGCCGGCATTGGCGACCGCGTCACGCTGGTGGCGCCCGAGGGGCAGATCACACCGGCTGGCATCGTGCCGCGCTACAAGGCGTTCAAGGTGGTCGGCATCTTCGAGGCCGGACATTACGAATATGATTCGACGCTCGCCTTCATGCACATCGAGGATGCGCAAAAGATGTTCCGCCTGAATGCACCTTCTGGCGTGCGCCTGCGCATCGCCGACATGCAGCGTGCGCCGGAAGTGGCGCGCGACCTGTCGCATATCCTGAGCGGCAATGTGCTTATCAGCGACTGGTCCAAGCAAAACCGCACCTGGTTCGCCGCGGTACAGACTGAAAAACGCATGATGTTCATCATCCTGACCCTGATCATCGCCGTGGCCGCCTTCAATCTGGTCTCGACGCTGGTGATGACGGTGACCGACAAGCAGGCCGACATCGCCATCCTGCGCACGCTGGGTGCGTCGCCGCGTTCGATCATGAAAATTTTCATGATCCAGGGCGCGCTGGTGGGCCTGATCGGTACCGCCATTGGCGTCTCGCTCGGCGTGCTGGTGGCGCTGAATGTCGACGTGATCGTACCGGTGATCGAACACCTGCTCGGCGTGCAGTTCCTGCCGCGCGACATTTACCTGATCAGCGCCTTGCCGTCCGATTTGCGCTGGCCGGATGTCACCACCATCGGCTGTGTTGCCGTGGTGCTGGCATTCCTGGCGACGCTGTATCCGAGCTGGTGGGCGGCCCGTGTCAAACCTGCCGAGGCCTTGCGTTATGAGTGACGTTGTAATGAGTGACACCGTGCTGTCGTGCGAGGGGTTGAGCAAGACCTTCACCCAGGGTAAATATTCGGTCGATGTGCTGCGCGGCATTGATTTCAATGTTCAAAAAGGCGAGCGCGTTGCCATCGTCGGCGCCTCCGGTTCCGGCAAATCGACGTTGCTGCATCTGCTCGGCGGACTCGATACGCCCAGCACCGGCAAGGTCACGCTGCTGGGACACGACTTTGCCAATCTGCCGGAAAAAACCCGCGGCGACCTGCGTAATCGCTCGCTCGGTTTCGTGTACCAGTTTCATCACCTGCTGCCGGAGTTTTCCGCGCTCGATAACGTCGCGATGCCGCTGCTGATTCGCCGCGTGGCGCGCGCGGAGGCACATGACGCGGCCCGCAAGATCCTGGCGCGGGTCGGCCTCGAAAAGCGCATCACCCATGTCCCGGGCGAGTTGTCCGGCGGCGAACGGCAACGCGTGGCGCTGGCGCGTGCGCTGGTCACGCAGCCGGCCTGCGTACTGGCCGACGAGCCGACCGGCAACCTCGATCGCGGCACTGCGCACCAGACCTTCGATCTGATGCTGGAGTTGTCGCGCACGCTGGGCACCTCGTTCGTGATCGTCACCCACGACGTGGAACTGGCGCGCCATTGCGACCGCATCCTGCGGCTGTCCGAACGCGGACTGGAACCCTACTCGGAATAAACCTGGCGCCATGTGGATCGACACGCATTGTCACCTTGACGCCGGCGAATTCGCCGGCGAACACGATGCCATTGCCGTGCAGGCCGCCGGGCAGGGCGTGGCGCGGATTGTGATTCCGGCGGTCGAACGCGCCAATTTTGCGACCGTGGCAGCGCTGGCCGCGGCCAATGCGAATTGCGTCTACGCGCTCGGCATTCATCCGATGTTTGTCGCTCGCGCTGAACTGGCCGACCTGCAGGCGCTGCGCGACCTGATCCCGCATGCCCTGCAGGACCCGAACTTTGTCGCGATCGGCGAGATCGGGCTCGACTTCTTCATCCCCGAACTGAACGTTGGCCC
The DNA here is from genome assembly GCF_035984655.1 of Actimicrobium sp. GrIS 1.19. Classification (NCBI taxonomy): domain Bacteria; kingdom Pseudomonadati; phylum Pseudomonadota; class Betaproteobacteria; order Burkholderiales; family Oxalobacteraceae; genus Actimicrobium; species Actimicrobium sp. GrIS 1.19. The sequence continues at coordinate 47,163 of NZ_JAXCHT010000019.1, forward strand.
GTTGCGCCAGAAACAGGAACACTTCTACGCCGAGCAGTTGAAAATCGCGCGCGATTTCAATCTGCCGGTGTTATTGCATGTGCGGCGTTCGCTCGATATCGTCCTCAAGTATTTGCGCCGCATCCCCGTCAGCGGCGGCTGCGCGCACGCCTTCAATGGCAGCTTTCAGCAAGCCGCGGCGTTCATCGACCTGGGCTTCAAGCTGGGGTTCGGCGGTGCGATGACCTTCACGCGCGCGCTGCAAATTCGACGGCTGGCAACCGAATTGCCGCTCGCGGCACTGGTGCTGGAAACCGACGCACCGGATATCGCGCCGGCGTGGCTGCATCCCGCCCGCAACGAACCGTGCCAGATTCCCGCCATCGGCGCGGTGCTGGCGGAACTGCGCGGTATCAGCCTCGACGCGGTTGCGGCCGCGACCAATGCCAATGCCCTGGTTGCCATGCCGCGACTGATCCTGCCATTCTGATTGTCGATGCGCGGCGTATTGATCGGCTTTGCGGTGGGAGTGTGCGTGTTGCAGATGCAGGCGCAGTTGTTGCCGGTGGCGGCCGCCGCGGCCATTCTTCTCGTCGCCTCGTGCGCGTTGGGGCTGTCGCGCCGGATCATGCGCGCCCGCCTGCGTGTTCCTCTCCATTTGACGTGCGGTGCGGCCATCGGCTTCGCCTGGGCGACACTGATTGCGCAGCTGTACTTGCAGCAGGAATTGCCGTTGGCCCTCGAAGGCCGCGATGTCACCGTGATCGGCACCATCGACAATCTGCCGGACAACGCCGAGCAGGGCGTGCGTTTCAATTTTGCGGTGGAGCGCGTCCTGCCGCTCGATGGCGTGGTTCCGACTTTGCCGCCGAAACTGGCGCTGATGTGGTCGGCCGGTTTTCATGGCCAGCCGACGCAGGCGGTCGGTGATGTCCAGCCGGGCGAACGCTGGCAACTGACGGTCCGGCTGGCGCGACCGCACGGCAATGCCAATCCCTACGGTTTCGATTACGAAGCGTGGCTGCTGGAACAGCGACTGCGCGCGACCGGCTCGGTGCGGTCCGATGACAACCCATCGCGTGCCAATGTGCGACTCGACCGGTTCGTGTTCAGTCCCGGCAACCTGGTCGAGCACAGTCGCGCCTGGTTGCGCGCGCGCACCTTGCCACGCTGCCGGGCCAGCGCTATGCCGGCGTGCTGGTGGCGCTGGTGGTCGGCGATCAGCGCGGCGTGCCGCAATCTGACTGGACCATCTTCACACGCACCGGCATCGGCCATCTGATCTCGATTTCAGGACTGCACATCACGATGGTGGCCGGCTTGTTTGCGCTGCTTGGAAACGCCTTGTGGCGGCGCTCGTTCTTTACGCAGGAGGCCTTGCCGCTGCGTTTGCCGGCGCAGCAATTTGCCGCGTTGGTGGGGGTCGGCACTGCACTGCTGTATGTGCTGCTGGCCGGCTGGGGCGTACCGGCGCAACGCACGCTGTACATGCTGGCGGTAGTGGCGGCGGCACTCTGGTGTGGCCGGCTGACCAGCGTGTCGCATGTGCTGTGCCTGGCGCTGGGCGTGGTGCTGCTGCTCGATCCGTGGGCCGTGCTCGCGCCCGGCTTCTGGCTCTCGTTCGGCGCGGTGGCGACGATCCTGTACGCGTCGGTGGGACGGGTCGCCAGCGCCGCTGGCACAAGCCGCTGGCAACGCATCCGTGTCGCGCTGCGTCCGCACATCCACACCCAATATGTCGTCACGGTCGGCCTGGTGCCGTTGACGCTGCTGCTGTTCGGTCAGGTCTCGCTGATCAGTCCGGTGGCCAATGCGGTGGCGATTCCGCTGATCAGCCTGATCGTCACGCCGCTTGCCCTGATCGGCAGCGTGGCGCCAATGCCGGTCGGCGGCTGGCTGCTCGGGCTGGGGCACGGCTGCATCGAGATGCTGGCACTGGCGCTGGGCTGGTTCAGCCAGCTGCCGATGGCGGTCTGGAACGCGCCGGTGCCGGCGCCATGGATGTTCGCCCTGGCCGCCATCGGCACGCTGTGGCTGCTGACGCCACGCGGCTGGCCGGTGCGCTGGGCCGGCTGGGTCGGCTGGTTGCCGCTGCTGGTGAATGCACCGACGCATCCGGCTGATGGTGAATTCAGGGTGCTGGCGTTTGATGTCGGACAGGGCATGGCGTTGTTGATCGAGACCGCCCAGCACCGCCTCCTGTACGACACCGGACCGGCCTATTCGCCGGGCTCGGATGGCGCCAGCCGGGTGATCGTGCCGTATCTGAAAGCGCGCGGGATTACGCGGCTCGATGCGCTGGTGATCTCGCACAGCGATGCCGACCATGCCGGCGGCGGGTTGTCGCTGCTTGATGCGCTGCCGGTCGGTCTGGTGACCACGTCGCTGCCGCCCGACCATGCCATCGTGCGGGCGGCGCCGCAGCACCGTCGCTGCCTGGCAGGCCAGAAGTGGAGCTGGGATGGTGTCACCTTCGAAATGCTGTATCCGGCAGCGGCGATTTACGACAGCGACAAATGGAAGCCGAATGCGCACAGCTGCACGCTGAAGGTCTCGCGCAGCAGCGCATCGATGCTGCTGCCGGGCGATATCGAGGCAATCCAGGAAATCGAAATGATCAACGCCATGCCCGACAAACTGCGCAGCACGGTGCTGCTGGCGCCCCATCATGGCAGCGGCACCTCGTCGACCGACGCCTTTCTGGCGGCCGTGCAACCGACGCTGGCGCTGTTCCAGGTCGGCTACCGCAATCGCTACGGGCATCCGAAAGCGGAAGTCTTTGCCCGCTACGGCGAGCACAACATTGCGCGCATTCGTACCGATGTTGCCGGCGCAATCACATTACAATTCGCGCACGACCTGACCTGGAGTACTTACCGCCTCGACCATCCCCGCTACTGGTATGGCCGATGACGCATCCCACATGACCAAACCGATTCTGCATTTTGCCCACGCCAACAGTTTTCCGGCCGATACCTACCGGGTATTTTTTCGTGCGCTCGCGCCGCATTACGACGTCCAGGCGCTGGCCATGCATGCGCACAATCCACGCTATCCGGTCGCCAATGGCTGGGCCGCGTTGCAGCGCGAGCTGGAAGATGAACTGGCGCAGCGCTACACGACCCCGGTGATTCTGGTCGGCCATTCGCTGGGCGGCATGCTCAGCCTGATGGCGGCCAAGGCGCGGCCCGATCTGGTGCGCTGCGTGGTGTTGCTGGATTCGCCAGTGGTGGCGGGCTGGCGCGCCATGGCACTGCGGCTGGCGAAGGCCGGACGTTTTGACAAACGCTTTTCGCCGGCGCAGTTTTCCGAACGCCGCCGCATCCTGTGGGCCGACACCGACGAGGCGTACAGGCATTTTGCCGCCAAGCCGATGTTCGCGATCTGGCCGGAGCAGGTGCTGCGCGACTACGTCGAACAGGGCACGGTGCCGCATGCGCAGGGCGTCACGCTGCGCTTTCGGCGCGAAATCGAAACCGCGGTGTACCGGGCCCTGCCGCATCATCTGGGCAAGCTCGCCGGCGGACGTTTTCCGGTGCCGGTGGGCTTCATCGGCGGGCGCGATTCGGTCGAATGCCGCCAGGCCGGCATGGCGGCGACGCGCCGTCTGGTCGGAAAGCATCTTGCTATGCTGCCCGGCGGGCATCTGTTTCCGATGGAAGCGCCCGAGGCCGCGGCGCAGGCCACCCATGCGATGATTCAACAATTACTTCAGGAGTCCGGACGATGAGATTGCCAATCCGTGTCGCGCTAATCGCGTTGCTGGCCTGCAGCGGCTCGGCCGCGCTGGCGCAGAGCTGGGCCGATGCACGCCGCGTGCGTGACGAAGGGCAGGCTTCGGTGACGGTCGAGATCGATAACGACAGTCTGTTGCTCAACAAGGACGATGGCTTCTACACCAGCGGCGCGCGCTTTGGCGAACGTTTTGACTTGCATCGCGACGGCTTGCTGGAGGTGGTCGGCTGGCGTATCGGACAGGAGTTGTACACGCCTTCCGATATCAAGCTGCCGCCGACGCTGGTCGGGCCGCCGGATCATCCGTATGCGGCCTGGCTGTTCGGTGGCGTCTATCGCGAACAGCATCGGACCGATGGCACGCACTGGAAGGCCGGTCTTGATCTCGGCTGCCTCGGCCCCTGTGCCGGTGGCGAATGGACCCAGACCCATTTGCATCGCCTGATCAGCCAACCCGAACCGAAAGGCTGGTCGCGCCAAGTGCGCAACGAATTCGGCGCAGTGCTGTACGGCGAGCTGGCGCCGGTGCGCTGGCAGCTTGCCAATGCCGTCGACCTGACGCCCACGCTGCAGGCCCGTCTCGGCAATATCTTCACCGACGCCGGCGCCAGCCTGCAATTGCGTGCCGGACGACTCAATGCGCTGCCGGACCAGTCGACGCTGCATGGCTTCATGCGCATCGAGGCACGTGCGGTGGCCTACAACGCCAGCCTGCAAGGCGGCCTGTTTTCCAGCGACAGTCCGCATACGGTGACGCCGAAACGGCTGGTGGCCGAGGCCGAGGCTGGCGCCGTCTGGATCAGCGCGCCGTTCTCCGCGAGCGTCTCGGTGGTCCGGCGCGGCAACGAAATACGGGATCTGCCAGACAGCGTCGGTGCGCAGAGTTTCGTGCGCTTGCTGTTCTCCTACGCGCTGTAACGACCAATTGCGCGCCGCGTCGCGCTGCGGCGTGCCAACTGGACGCGCAGAAAAGACCGCAATTGCTCGGTTGGCACACCAGCTTGCGGTATAATTTCAATTTCCCGCACGTGCCGTTCGGCACCATCTGCAATGACCAAGTTTGTCTTCGTTACTGGCGGCGTCGTGTCTTCCCTTGGCAAAGGGATTGCCGCCGCCTCCCTCGCTGCGATCCTCGAATCGCGCGGCCTGAAAGTCACTCTCCTGAAACTGGATCCGTACATCAACGTTGATCCAGGCACAATGAGTCCATTCCAGCACGGTGAAGTGTTCGTCACCGACGACGGGGCCGAAACCGACCTCGACCTCGGTCACTACGAGCGCTTCATCACGGCCAAGATGCGCAAGGTGAATAACTTCACCACCGGCCAGATCTACGAATCGGTGATCCGCAAGGAGCGTCGCGGCGAATATCTGGGCAAGACCGTCCAGGTCATTCCGCATATCACCAATGAAATCCAGGATTACATCCATCGCGGCGCCGAAGGCTACAACGTGGCACTGGTTGAAATCGGCGGTACGGTCGGTGACATCGAATCGCTGCCGTTTCTCGAAGCAGTGCGCCAGCTGAGCCTGCGCGCCGGTCGCAATGCAGCCGCATTCGTGCATCTGACGCTGGTGCCGTATCTGGTGTCGGCCGGTGAACTCAAGACCAAGCCGACCCAGCACAGCGTCCAGAAGCTGCGCGAAATCGGTATCTTCCCGGACGCGCTGCTGTGCCGCGCCGATCGGCCGATCCCGGACGACGAGCGCGCCAAGATTTCGCTGTTCTCGAACGTGCCGGAAGATGCCGTGATTTCGGTCTGGGATGCCGACACGATTTACAAGATCCCGCAGATGCTGTTCGACCAGGGTCTCGACAAGATTGTCTGCGACAAGCTCGGCCTGTCGCCCAAGCCGGCCGATCTGTCGATGTGGACCCGTCTGGTGCATGCGCTCGAAAATCCGAAATACGACGTCACCATCGGCATGGTCGGCAAATACGTCGACCTGACCGAGTCGTACAAGTCGTTGACGGAAGCACTGCGTCACGCCGGTATCCATACCGAAAGCCGGGTCAACATCGAGTATCTGGATTCCGAGGAAATCGAATTGACCGGCACCGCCGGACTGGCCAAATACGACGCCATCCTGGTACCGGGCGGTTTCGGCAAGCGCGGTGTCGAGGGCAAGATTGCTGCCGCCCGTTACGCCCGCGAACACAAGATCCCGTACCTCGGCATTTGCCTCGGCATGCAGGTCGCGTTGCTGGAATATGCCCGCAACAAGGCCGGGCTGACCAAGGCCAATTCGACCGAATTCGACAATGAGACCGAGCAGCCGGTGGTGGCCCTGATCAACGAGTGGCAAAACCACGACGGCAAGGTGGAAAAGCGCGACATCAATTCCGACCTCGGCGGCACCATGCGGCTGGGCGCGCAAACCTGCGCGGTCAAGCCCGGCACGCTGGCGGCCGAAATCTACGGCAATGTCGTCACCGAACGCCATCGTCATCGCTACGAAGCCAACAACCATTACCTCGCGCGGGTCGAAGAGGCCGGGCTGATCGTGTCGGCCCGCACCCCGACCGAAGACCTGTGTGAAATCATGGAATTGCCACGCACCGGCGAAAATGCCCATCCCTGGTACATCGGCGTGCAATACCATCCGGAGTTCAAATCGACCCCGCGCGATGGCCATCCGCTGTTCATTTCGTTCGTGCGCGCAGCGCTGGCGCACAAGCAGGCCAACCAGTTGAAGGATGCGGCATGAAACTCTGCGGTTTTGAGATCGGACTCGATCAACCTTTCTTTCTGATTGCCGGTCCCTGCGTGATCGAATCGCGCCAGATGGCGATGGATACGGCCGGCCAGCTCAAGGAAATCACCGCCGCGCTCGGCATCCCGTTCATCTACAAGTCATCGTTCGACAAGGCCAATCGCTCGTCCGGGACCTCGTTCCGCGGCCTCGGCATGGAAAAGGGCCTTGAGATCCTCGGCGACGTCAAAAAGCAATTGCAGGTCCCGGTGCTGACCGACATCCATTCGATCGAGGAAATCAAGCCGGTCTCGGCGGTGGTTGATGTGCTGCAGACACCGGCCTTCCTGTGTCGTCAAACTGACTTCATTCACGCATGCGCCCAATCGGGACGCCCTGTGAATATCAAAAAAGGTCAGTTCCTGGCGCCGCACGATATGGTCAACGTGATCGACAAGGCGCGTGCCGCCGCTCGGGAAGCCGGTCTGCCGGACGACAACTTCATGGCGTGCGAACGCGGAGTCTCGTTTGGCTACAACAATCTGGTGTCGGACATGCGTTCGCTCGCGATCATGCGCGAAACACGCTGCCCGATCGTCTTCGACGCCACCCACTCGGTGCAGTTGCCGGGCGGGCAGGGCAGTTCCTCCGGCGGCCAGCGCGAATTCGTGCCGGTGCTGGCGCGGGCTGCGATTGCTGTCGGGATTTCGGGATTGTTCATGGAAACCCATCCGAATCCGGCCGAAGCCAAATCCGATGGCCCGAATGCGGTGCCGCTGGGACGCATGCAGGAATTGTTGAGCACGCTCATCGAACTCGATCGCGTGGTCAAGAAGAACGGTTTCCTCGAAACCAGCTTCGCCTGACACGATTCAACCATTTCAATTACAGCAAATTCAGGAGAACCCCATGAGTGCAATCGTCGATATTATTGGCCGCGAAATTCTGGATTCACGCGGTAACCCGACTGTCGAGTGTGATGTCTTGCTGGAGTCGGGCGTGATGGGCCGTGCCTCGGTGCCGTCCGGCGCCTCGACCGGCTCGCGCGAAGCCATCGAACTGCGCGACGGCGACAAGGGCCGTTATTTCGGCAAGGGCGTCCTGAAGGCCTGCGAACACATCAATACTGAAATCTCCGAAGCCATCATGGGCCTCGACGCCAATGAGCAGGCTTTCCTCGACCGCACCCTGATCGATCTGGACGGCACCGAAAACAAGGCCCGTCTTGGCGCCAATGCGACGCTGGCGGTGTCGATGGCCGTGGCCAAGGCAGCGGCGGAAGAATCCGGTCTGCCGCTGTATCGTTATTTTGGTGGCAGCGGCGCGATGCAGATGCCGGTGCCGATGATGAACGTGATCAATGGCGGTGCGCATGCCGACAACAATCTCGACATCCAGGAATTCATGATCATTCCGGTTGGCGCGCCGAGTTTTCGCGAAGCTATCCGTTACGGCGCCGAAGTTTTCCACACGCTGAAAAAAATCCTGCATGGCAAGGGCCTGGCCACCTCGGTGGGCGATGAAGGCGGTTTTGCGCCGTCGGTCACCAACCACGAAATGGCCATCAAGCTGATCATCCAGGCCATCGAGGAAGCCGGCTACGAGCCTGGCACCCAGATCGCGCTGGGTTTGGATTGCGCGGCCAGCGAGTTCTACAAGGATGGCAAATACCAGTTGGCCGGCGAGGGTGGCCTGGCGCTGTCGTCGTCCGATTTCACCAATCTGCTGGCGACCTGGTGCGACAAGTATCCGATCATTTCGATTGAAGACGGCATGGCCGAAAACGATTGGGACGGTTGGGCCACGCTGACCCAATCGCTGGGCAAGAAGATCCAGCTGGTGGGCGATGACCTGTTCGTCACCAACACCAAGATCCTGCGCGAAGGCATCCAGAAGAACATCGCCAATTCGATCCTGATCAAGATCAACCAGATCGGCACCCTGACCGAAACCTTTGCCGCCATCGAAATGGCCAAGCGCGCCGGTTACACCTCGGTGATTTCGCATCGTTCCGGCGAAACCGAAGACTCGACCATTGCCGACATCGCCGTCGGCACCAATGCCTTGCAGATCAAGACCGGCTCGCTGTCGCGTTCGGACCGCATGGCGAAATACAACCAGTTGCTGCGCATTGAAGAAGATCTCGGTGATATCGCCAGCTATCCTGGTCGTCACGCGTTCTACAATCTGCGTTAAGCGATCTGCCGCGTCGGACCAACAGGTTCGGCGCGGTCGTCCGAATCCCTCACGATGCGCCTCATCCTGATTTGCCTGACTGCCCTGCTGCTGCTGATTCAGTATCCGCTATGGCTGGGCAAGGGCGGCTGGCTGCATGTCTGGGAGCTGGATCAACAGGTCACCGTGGCACGCAAGCGCTCTGATGACCTCAAGGCCCGCAATGACAAGCTGGCCTCCGAAGTGCAGGACTTGAAAGACGGCACCGGCGCCATCGAGGAACGGGCCCGCTACGAGCTCGGGATGATCAAGAGCGACGAGGTCTTCATCCAGATTCTTGAGCCGAACAAGGCTGCACCGGCACCTGCCGTGCCGGCAGCGCAGCCATGACGGTCAGTGCTTGACGTGACTGGCCGCCGGGATTGCCTCGGCCACGGATTCCACCGCAAACAGATGGGCGCAATCGACCTTGTCGAAGGCATAGTGCTGGCCGCAGAATTCGCAATCGACTTCAATCTGACCCATTTCCGCCAGCGCCGACTCGACTTCTTCGGCGCCCAGCATCTGCAGCATGCTGCCGACCCGCTCGCGGTTGCAGGTGCAGCGAAAGGTCGGATGCTTCGGGTCGAACACGCGAATCGTTTCTTCCCAAAACAGGCGGCGCATCAGCGTCTCGATGTCGGTATCGAGGAGCTCGGCCTGCTTCAGCGTCGAGGCCAGCATGACACTGCGATCCCAGGTGGCCAGGTCATCGTCGATCGGTGCATCAATGCCGCCGGTGCTGGGCAGTTTCTGCAGCAGCAGGCCGCGTGAGACATGCTCGTCGGCGGCCAGCCACAAGCGCGTGTCGAGCTGTTCGGAACGCAGCATGTAATTCTCGATGACGGTCGCAATCGAGTCGCCATCGAGTGGTACCACGCCCTGGTACGCTTGCTGGCCGGGCAGCTTGTCCTTCGGATCGAGCGTGATGACGAAGCGGCCGTTGCCGTGCAGATTGACCAGGTCGCCGAGCATCGCGTTCTCGCTGATCACGGTGTCGGCGTCGAACTTGGCGGTGGCGCGCATCTGCAGGTCGCCATCGCATTCAACCACCAGCAAACGCACCGGGCCGTCGCCATGGATCTGCAGCACAATGGCGCCGTTGAATTTCAGATTCGCCGACAGCAGGGCCGCTGCAGCCAGCATTTCGCCCAGCAGCGTCTTGACCGCAGCCGGGTATGCGCGGCGCGCCTGCACGTGACGCCAGGTGTCGGACAATTCGACCAGTTCGCCGCGCACCGGTGCGCCCTCGAACATGAATTTCTGCAGTGTGTCGTGCGCCATCAGTCGATCCGTTTCAGTTGGGTTTTGAAGGCATGCGCGCGCGCGACGTAGTGCGCTGCGCTGGCATGCAAGGCGGCGATCTCGGCGTCGCTCAGCGTGCGCACGGCCTTCGCTGGCGAGCCGATGATCAGTGAGTTGTCGGGAAACTGCTTGCCCTCGGTGACCAGTGCGCCAGCGCCGACCAGGCAATTGCGGCCGATCTGCGCGCCATTCAGGATCACGGCCTGAATGCCGACCAGCGAGCCCTCGCCGATGGTGCAGCCATGCAGCATCGCCTGATGGCCGACCGTGACGTTACTGCCAATGGTCAGCGGGACATCGAGGTCGGTATGCAGCACGCAGCCTTCCTGGATATTGCTGTTCTGGCCGACCGTGATCGGGTCGTTGTCGCCACGCACGGTGACGTTGAACCAGATGCTGACGTTGGCGGCCAGGCTGACGCGTCCGACCACCGTGGCGTTGTCGGCCACCCAGGCGGACGGATCGATGGCGGGGCTGTGCTCGCCGAATTGGTAGATGGCCATGGGTTTCCTCTGCGAATGCGATGTGAGGGGGCATTTTACCGCTGTCCTGCATCGCACCGCCGACGCCGCGTTGATCGGGCCAGCGGCGTCAGGCTGGCGGCGCCCCCCGCTGCGCTTCCAGATCGCGCAGCACGCGGCGCAGCAGCTTGCCGGTGGTGGTCATCGGCAGGGCGTCGATGAATTCGATTTCCTTCGGGTACTCATACGGCGCCAGCTGTCCGCGCACATGTTGTTGCAGGGCGATCTTCAAGGCGGCATCCGCATCCGGATTGCGCTCCACGCTGGCCACCAGAACCACGAACGCCTTGACCAGATTGCCCCGCTCGGCATCCGGTTTTGGCACCACGGCGGCGTTCGCAACTGCGGCGTGCTTGACCAGGCAATTCTCGATTTCGGAGGGGCCGATACGATATCCGGCGGCCTTGAACATGTCGTCGGCACGTCCCTGATACCAGAGATAGCCATCCGCATCCATCGATGCAAGGTCGCCCGTGCAGCACCAGTCGCCGCGATATTTTTGTGCCGTTGCCTGCGGATTCTTCCAGTAGCCGAGAAAGAAAATCGGGTCGGGCGTGCCATGCCGGTCGAGCCGGTGCAACGCCACCTCGCCAGTTTCGCCAACGGCGACTTCGACACCAGCGTCATCGACTACTGCGACCCGATGGCCGGGGTAGGGCCGTCCCATGCTGCCCGGCCGCGCCGGCCAGCGCTCGGCGCTATTGCCGACCAGGTAATTCATTTCGGTCTGGCCGAACATTTCATTGATGGTCACGCCCAGCGCAGTCTGGCCCCAGTGGAACACCGCATCGCCCACCGCTTCGCCGGCGCTCATGATAGCGCGCAGCTTGAGTCGCCAGCGCCGGCGCGGCAGCGGCTCGGCTTTCATCATCATCTTCAGGGCGGTCGGAAACAGAAACGCATTCGTCACTGCATGGTCCTGCAGGATGCGGAACGCGACCTCGGCACTGAAGCGCCCCTGATAACCAACGATGGTGTGGCCGAAATACAGGGTCGGCAGCAACGCGTCCATCAGGCCGCCAGTCCAGGCCCAGTCGGCCGGCGACCAGAATACGTCGCCTGGTTGCGGAAACCAGTTTTGCGACGCCACGAAGCCAGTCAGGTTGCCAATCAGCGCCGCGTGCGGCAGCAGTGCACCCTTTGGCGCGCCGGTGGTGCCGCTGGTGTAGATCAGGATCGCCGGGTCGCTGGCCAGCGTGTCGACCGGCGTGAAATCGGTCGATGCCTCGGCCAGCAGTTCGTGCCAGTCGAGGCAACCGGCGTACTCGCCGTCGACATAGATGATGTGTTTCAGGGCGACGCAACTGGCGCGGCTGGCCAGCAGGTTGTCGAGACCGGCGCGATCGACGATGGCCACCGTGGCCTCGCTGTCGTGCAGGCGGTACTCCAGCGCGTCGGGGCCGAACAGGATCGACATCGGCATGGCAATCGCGCCGAGCTGGTAGCTGGCCATGTGCGCGATGGCGGTTTCGACCCGTTGCGGCAGGATGATGGCGATCCGGTCCTGCTGCTGTACCCCCAGAAAGCGCAACGCATTGGCGAGGCGGTTGGCTTCCTGTTGCAGTTCCGCGTAGCTCAGCTCGATGATGTCGCCGTCGGCGTCTTCGCAACGCAGCGCAATGCGATGCGCATCACGGCTCCAGCGCCGGCTGCACACCTCGGCAATATTGAAGCGGGTGGGAATGTGCCAGCGAAAATTGTCGTAGAGGGTGCGGTAGTCGTCGCGCACGTTGCTGACTGCTGACATGGTGTCTCCGGTATAATTTTGCACGGTCGTTCTATTTTAGGAATCTTCCGGATAGCGCACTGCCACCTCAGGAAAACATGAAACCTTCTCGCTCTGAATTTATCACGGTACGTGGTCTGCAGTATCACATTCGCCATTGGGGCAACGCCGACGCGCCGGTACTGTTCATGGTGCATGGCTGGATGGATGTCTCGGCCTCGTTTCAGTTCGTGGTCGACGGGTTGCAGCGCGACTGGCATGTGATCGCGCCGGACTGGCGCGGTTTCGGCCTGACCGACAGTTCCGGCTCGGACAGCTACTGGTTCGCCGATTATCTGGGCGACCTCGACGCGATCCTGCAACACTATTCCCCACAGCAGCCGGTGAATTTGCTGGGACACAGCATGGGCGGCAACGTCGCCACCTTGTATGCCGGCGTGCGCCCGCACCGCGTCGCGCGGTTGATCAATCTGGAAGGCTTCGGCATGCCGGTGACGCAGCCGGAGCAGGCGCCGCAGCGCTACGCGAAATGGCTCGATGAGCTGGCCACCCCGGGTGCGTTGCGCACGTATGCGTCGCAACGCGAGGTGGCCGCGCGCTTGCAGAAGACCAATCCGCGCCTGACCGATGCGCGCGCCGAATTCCTGTCGGGACATTGGGCTGTGCGCCAGGACGCCGAGAGCTGGCGCATCCTCGGCGATCCGGCGCACAAGCTGTCCAGTCCGCTGCTGTATCGGGTCGAGGAAGTCATGGCCTGCTGGCGTCAGATCACGGCACCGGTGCTCTGGGTTGAAGCGGCCGACACCGATGTCTGGCGCTGGATGGGGCCAAAGGAACAGGCGCGCATCGAAATCGATCGGCGTATCGGTTTCCTGGCGCAGGTGCAAACGGAGATGATCGAACGCGCCGGGCACATGCTGCATCATGACCAGCCCGAGCAACTGGCGACACTGATCGAGAACTTTTTAGCTGGCCAGTAGGATGCGTGCGCGGCCTTCGCTCTTGGCCCGGTACAGCATCGTGTCGGCAACCTTGAGCAGGGTGTCGGCAGTGACGCCATGGTGCGGAAATTCCGCAATGCCGGCCGAGAATGATTGGCCCGTCAGGGCATGGCCGGAAGACAGCAACGAGAAGGCCTGGAACTGTTGCAGCAAGGTGCGCAGTTTCTGATCGGTGTCGGCGGCGGTTGCGACCGGAAACACCAGGCAGAACTCTTCGCCGCCATAGCGCACCGCCAGGTCGCTGCTGCGCATGTGCTCAAGCAGCAGATCGCTCAGCTTGACCAGCACCTGATCGCCAATGGCGTGACCAAAATCATCGTTGACGCGCTTGAAGTGGTCGACGTCGATCAGCACCACGCACACGGTATGACCGTTGCGGCCAGCCAGTTCCAGCATCGGGGTCAGTTGCGCATCCAGAAAACGCCGGTTGTACAGGCCGGTCAGCGGGTCGCGCACGGCCTGCTCGTGCAGCGCTGCCTGCAGGGCTTCGACTTCATCGATCTTGCGCAGCAGCGCCAGATTGACCTCTTCCAGCTTGCTGTGCTGCTGCAGTGCGTAGTCGCGTTCGAGTTCGGCGCGCGCCAGTTCATGCTGGATCTGCAGTGTGAAGAAGCGCGCCTTCGAGCTTGAGCCAAGCGCCGCTTCATAGGCGCGATGAAACGTGTCCAGATAGCCGTAGGCAAGATCGCACTGATCAAGACTGCGGTAGGTGTCGGCCAGGGCCCGATAGACGTGCAGGATGTAGAACACATTCTTGACCTTGTCGAAGCCGCGCTCGGCGTCCAGCAGATAGGTCAGCGCCTGCTGCTGGTGACCCATGCCGTTCTCGATGACGCCACGCATCCACAGCGACTGGTTGGTGATTTCAAGATCGTCGATGGAGCGGGATTCCGTCAGCGCCGCCTCTGCCAGTGGCAAGGCTTCGTCCCAGCGTCCGAGTGCGGCGTAGGCTTGTGCGGCGACCACATCGAGGAAGGCGCGCTCGCCGGCGCGAAAGAAGGTGCTGCAGCCGGGAATGTGGTCTTCGATCAGCGCCAGTGCCGCGGCGGGGTTGCCGGTTTCCAGATGCACGCTGGCCAGATTGGCGATGATCAGGTGGCGAAACGAGACGGCAACCGTCTTCGAAATTTCGAAGGCCTGTTCCAGCAGATTGCGTGCTTCGTCGTAATTGGCCAGTTCCATTTGCGCCGAGCCAAGATCCGACAGTGCCTGGCAGGCCAGCGGCAGCGACTTGCGATGCTGCACCAGTCCCAGCGCGTTGTAGTAGTAGCGCAATCCTTCCTGCACTTCGCCCCGATGGAAATGAATGTAGCCGAGGCGGTAGAGGGCGTAGTAGGCATCGAGCGGTTCACGGATGCTTTCCGGCGCGCGCATGACTTCTTCCAGCACCTGTTGCGCGGCATCGATTTCATTCCGCAGCAACAGGCATCCCCCGCGGCCGGTTTGCACCAGCATCAGGCCGCGCGGATCGTTGAGTGCATCAAAACAGGCGTGTGCGCTCAGCAGCGTGGCTTCGGCCTGTTCGACCGGACAAAAGCTGAGCTCGTGCAAGGCCTTGTTGAGCAACGCATAGGCCAGCCCCATTTGATCATTGAGTTCCTGTGCCAACGCCACGCCGCGCAACGCGTGCTCGAGTGCGCGCGCCGGATCGGTATATTGACATTGCCAGGCAGCGTGGTTCAGTGCGCCAACTTCGGCGGTTGCAGAAAAGCGGGTTGCGGCCATGGGTTGCAAGTCTTGGTTTAAGTGGTTCGGTACGCCGAAAGTGGCGCAGTCAAACGAGTTTCAGTAATCATGCCACATCGATTGCCATGCTCACCGCTTTCGGCACGTTACAATCGAAAACTTGAGAAATTAATAGTGCGGGCGTTAACAAAGTGATCAAAGTGATGAATTTCGATTTGCATTGCCATTCCACCATTTCCGACGGCTTGCTCGGACCCGCGGCGGTTGCCGCGCGGGCCAAGGCCAACGGCGTCGATGTCTGGGCCTTGACCGACCATGACGAAGTCAGCGGCATCGCGGCCGCCCGTGCAGCGGCGCGGGCACTTGATCTGCAATACGTTGCCGGCGTCGAAATTTCGATTACCTGGGGTGGCGAGACCGTCCATATCATCGGATTGCAAATCGATGAGACCAACCAGCAGCTGGTCGACGGCCTCGACAGCACGCGCTCGGGTCGCGAACAGCGTGCCCACGAGATGGCGCGGCAGCTCGCGCAGGTCGGCATTCCCGATGCCTTTGCCGGTGCGCTCAAATTTGTCGGCAATCCGGACCTGATTTCGCGCACCCACTTTGCGCGCTACATCATCGAACTGGGTATCTGCAGCGATGTGGCCAGCGTGTTCAGTAAATATTTAATCGAGGGCAAACCCGGCTATGTCCCGCACCGCTGGGCCACGTTGAAACAGGCGGTCGAATGGATCCGGGGCGCCGGCGGCATCGCCGTGGTGGCGCACCCGGGCCGTTATCATTTCAGCGAATTGCAACGCAATGCCATGCTGGACGAATTCATCCAGCTCGGCGGCGCGGGCATCGAAGTGGTGACCGGCAGCCACACCGTGGATCAGTACGACGAATATGCCCGGGTAGCAAAACACTTCGGCTTGCGCGGTTCGCGCGGGTCCGATTTCCACGGCCCGGGCGAATCGCGCGTTGATCTGGGCGAACTGCCGCCGCTGCCGCCTTCCGTCACGCCGGTCTGGGTCGATTGGGGTTTGTGACTGCTGGTCTTGAAATCTCCCCGCAATGGCCGCATGTAACGCGTAATTCATTAACTCGTGGGGACTCTGCATGAAGCGCATCATCCTGTTTCTGGCTACCAATATCGCAGTGATGGCCGTGATGGCGATCGTGTTGTCGCTGCTGGGTGTCGATCGCTTTCTGACCGGTACCGGACTGAACCTGCCGATGCTGATGGTGTTCTCGCTGGTGGTCGGCTTTACCGGATCGATTTTTTCGCTGCTGATCAGCAAGCAGATGGCGAAGTGGTCGACCGGGGCGCGGGTGATCGACGCGCCGGCCAATTCCACCGAGGTCTGGCTTGTCGACACGGTCGGCAAGCTGGCGCAACGGGCCGGCATCAGCATGCCCGAGGTTGCGGTGTATGACGGCGAAGCCAATGCATTTGCCACCGGGGCGTTCAAGAATTCGGCGCTGGTGGCAGTCTCGACCGGCTTGCTTGAATCGATGACGAAGGACGAAATCGAAGCGGTGCTGGGTCATGAAATCGCCCACGTCGCCAATGGCGACATGGTCACGATGATGCTGATCCAGGGTGTCGTCAATACCTTCGTGGTGTTTCTCTCGCGGGTGGTCGGCTATCTGGTCGATCGCGCGATTTCGCGCGACAACGAAGGTCCTGGTATCGGCTACATGGTGACGGTGTTCGTGTCGCAAATCGTGTTCGGCATCGGCGCCTCCATCATCGTCGCGTGGTTTTCGCGCCATCGTGAATTCCGCGCCGATGCCGGGTCGGCCAAACTGCTGGGCTCGCCGGAACCAATGGTGCATGCGCTGGCCCGGCTTGGCGGCATGGAACCGAACGGATTGCCGCAGGCACTGGCGTCGATGGGCATCAATGACAAGCCGGGATTCTCCGCCTTGTTTTCAACCCATCCGCCGCTGGAAGAACGTATCGCCGCGTTGCGCGGCCAACGCTAATTTTTTTACCGGAAGGTCTGGCGGCCCGCGTGGCCGCCGTTGTTTTTTATGGCGCAATTTTTTCAGATGCATCCCGAGAACCCGCAGGCGCGCCTGATCAGTCAGGCCGCGCAGATCATTCATTCCGGCGGCATCGTGGCGTTGCCGACCGACTCGTCGTATGCGCTGGTCTGCCATCTCGATGACAAGGATGCGGTGACGCGGCTGCGCCGGATTCGCGGCGTCGACGACAAGCATCACCTGACCTTGCTGTGTCGCGATCTGGCCGAAATTTCGCAGTATGCGCAGGTCGACAACCGGCAATACCGCATGCTCAAGGCGGTCACGCCGGGCGCCTACACGATCATCCTCGAGGCGACCCGGGAAGTGCCGCGCCGGGTCAGCCATCCCTCGCGCAAGACCATCGGACTGCGCGTGCCGCAACATCCGATTGCGCAGGCGCTGCTGCAGGAGCTGGGGCAGCCGTTGCTGGGCACGACCCTGATCCTGCCGGGCGACGAGATCGCCATCAACGATGCCGAAACCATCCGCGACCGGCTTGAAAAGCAGCTTGATCTGATCATCGATGGCGGGCCGTGCAGTCTGGAACCGACCACGGTGGTCGACCTGAGCGGCCCTGAACCGGTATTGCTGCGCACCGGGCGCGGCGCGGTATCGCTGTTTGGCTTCTGATGATTCTTCCGTGACTGCGCTGTCCGGCGGTTCTTGACTCTCCCTCTGCTAGAATCCCGCCCATGAATGATTTAATCCAGACCGTCGCGGTCTATGCCTTGCCGGTGCTGTTTGCCATTACGCTGCACGAAGCAGCCCATGCGTTCGCCGCGCGCTACTTTGGCGACAACACGGCCTATGCGGCCGGGCGCATGACGCTCAATCCGATTCCGCACATCGATCTGTTCGGCACCATCCTGATCCCGGTGCTGCTCTATTTTTTCACTGGCGGCGCATTCCTGTTCGGCTATGCCAAGCCGGTCCCGGTCGACTTCGGTCGCCTGCGCAATCCCAAGCGCGACATGCGCTGGGTGGCGCTGGCAGGGCCGGCGTCGAATCTGTTCATGGGATTGATGTGGGCATTGCTGGGCATCGGCCTGACACTGTCGGGCGTCACCGAACCGTTCTTCTTCAAGATGGTCGAGGCCGGCGTGACCGTGAATCTGGTGGTATTCGCCTTCAACCTGTTTCCGATTCCGCCGCTCGATGGCGGACGCATCATGTTCAGCCTGCTGCCCAATAAGGCCGCATTCCAGTATGCCAAACTCGAACCCTATGGATTTTTCATTGTGCTTGGACTGGCGATGACCAAGATTCTGTATCCGATCTGGGTGCAGCCGGTCATGCTGGCCGGCGCAGCCATACTCACCGTGCTGACCGCACCCTTCAACCTACTTTTAAATTGATCGACTATGTATCCTGATCGCGTTGTCTCGGGCATGCGCCCAACCGGTGCGATGCACCTTGGCCACTTTCACGGCGCCCTCAAGAATTGGGTCAAGCTGCAATCCGAGCTGCCGTGCCTGTTCTTTGTGGCCGACTGGCATGCGCTGACGACCCATTACGACGATCCGAGCATTATCGAGACAAGCACCTGGGACATGCTCATCGATTGGCTGGCCGCTGGCGTCGATCCGTCACAGGCGACGCTGTTCATCCAGTCGCAGGTGCCGGAGCATGCAGAGCTGCATCTGCTGCTGTCGATGGCGACGCCGCTGGGCTGGCTCGAACGCGTCCCGACCTACAAGGATCAGCAGGAGAAACTGGCCGACCGCGATCTGGCGACCTATGGCTTTCTCGGCTATCCGTTGTTGCAGGCGGCCGATGTGCTGATTTACCGCGCCAGCCAGGTACCGGTGGGCGCCGATCAGGTGCCGCACGTGGAAATGATGCGTGAGATCGCGCGCCGCTTCAATCATCTGTATGGCAAGGAAAAGGGCTTTGAAGAGAAAGCCCGCGATGCCGTCAAGAAGCTCGGCGGCAAGCGCGCCAAGATCTACAACGAATTGCGCAATGCGTATCAGGAGCAGGGCCAGGGCGAGGCGCTCGAGCAGGCCAAGGCGATGCTCGACGATACCCAGAATCTGAGCATGATCGATCGCGAGCGGCTGTTCGGTTATCTGGAGGGCAGTCGCAAGCTGATCCTGGTCGAGCCGCAATCACGGCTGACCGAATCGTCGCGCCTGCCCGGGCTCGATGGCCAGAAGATGTCCAAGAGCTATGGCAATTCGATTGCGCTGCGCGAAGACAAGGACAGCCTGACCAAAAAAATCCGCACCATGCCGACTGATCCGGCGCGCGTGCGGCGCACCGATCCGGGCGATCCGGACCGCTGCCCGGTGTGGCAGTTGCATCTGGTGTATTCGGATCAGCCGACCAAGGAATGGGCGGCCAAGGGCTGCAAGAGCGCCGGTATCGGCTGCCTCGAATGCAAGCAGCCGGTGATCGACGCCATCCTGAAAGAGCAGGAGCCCATGCGCGAGCGGGCCCAGGTCTATCTCGACGATCCGTCGCTGGTGCGCGCCATCGTTGCGGATGGCTGCGATACCGCGCGCAAGCTGGCGCAGGAAACCATGCGCGACGTGCGTGAAGCAATGGGACTGTCCTACAGTTGAACGCGCCCATTGCCGCGCCGTCGGCCTGGGTGGCGCGCTTCGTCACCTGCATTCCTGCGGGTCGGGTGCTTGACCTGGCATGCGGGACCGGCCGTCATGCGCGCTTGCTGGCGGCGGCCGGATTTGCCGTGCTGGCGGTGGACCGCGACCAGGCGGCGCTGGATGCACTGGACGGCCACAGGATCGAGACGCTGTGCGTCGACCTCGAAGCGGCTGATGCGGTGCTCGGAACTTGGCTCAGGCCGCAGGCGTTCGCCGGCATTGTCGTGACCAACTATCTGCATCGACCGCTGCTGCCGCTGCTGTTCGACAGCCTGATCGAAGGCGGCGTGCTGATCTACGAAACCTTCGCCGCAGGCAACGCGCTGTTCGGCAAACCGTCCAATCCGGATTTCCTGCTGCAACCGGCAGAACTGCTGCAGGCCACTGCTGCTGCGCCGTGCCACATGCATGTGCTGGCTTTCGAAGACGGCCGCGTGAGCCAGCCCAAGCCAGCCATGCTGCAACGCCTGTGCGCCATCCGCGGCGCGCTGACGCCATCGTCCGGCGGTGGTCATTTGTAATGCTTTGTTATCCAATGGTGCAACGCGGCCCCGTTGCTGCTGGCTATCCGCTACAATCGTCGCTTTAATTCTTTTCGTCCACAGCTCATCATGATCACTGGCAGCATAGTTGCAATCGTCACTCCGATGCACGCCGATGGCAGTCTCGATTTGCCCGGGTTACGCAAATTGATCGACTGGCACATCGCCGAAGGCACTGACAGCATCGTCATCGTTGGCACGACGGGTGAATCGCCGACGGTCACGGTCGACGAGCACTGCGAATTGATCAAGGTGGCGGTCGAACATACCGCAAAGCGCATTCCGATCATTGCCGGCACGGGCGGCAATTCGACCGCCGAAGCGATCGAACTGACCCGTTTTGCCAAGAGCGTCGGCGCCGATGCGGCTCTGCTGGTGGTGCCGTATTACAACCGGCCGACGCAAGAAGGCATGTACCAGCATTTCAGGAAAATCGCCGAGTCAGTCGACTTTCCGGCGATTTTGTACAACGTGCCGGGCCGCACCGTGGCCGATATGAGCAATGAAACCATTCTGCGTCTTGCCGGCGTGCCAGGCATCATCGGCGTCAAGGATGCAACCGGCAATATCGCCCGCGGCGTCGATCTGTTGCGTCTCGCACCGGCCTCGTTTGCAGTCTATTCGGGTGACGATCCAACGGCGATGGCGCTGATGTTCTGCGGCGGCAAGGGCAACATCTCGGTGACCGCCAACATCGCCCCGCGCGCGATGCACGAATTGTGTGTCGCAGCGATGGAAGGGCGGATTGCCGATGCCATCAAGATCAATAATCGCCTGCTGCCGTTGCACAATAAATTATTTGTCGAACCCAATCCGGTGCCGCTGAAATGGGCGATGCACGAAGCCGGCCTGATTGAATCGGGCATGCGGCTACCGCTGGTTCCGCTTGGCGAAGAATACCGTGACGTGGTCCGTACCGCGATGCGTGAATCTGGTGTACTACAATAAGCCGCTTTCGTTCGATGCATCCTTCGAACTCCATTCGACTCTCAAACCGTATCGACATGACTATTCGCAAGAACACTGAAACTGCACGCCATTCTTCTTTTGAGCGTAATACCATTCTGGCGCTTGCGCTGGCAAGCCTGGCCGGCTGTGGATCATTGACGACGATGCTGGAGCCGAATCGGCTGGATTACAAAAGCGCCAGCAAGGCAAACACCACGAATCTGGAAGTGCCGCCGGATCTGACCCAGCTCCAGCGCGACAGTCGCTATGCGATCCCGGAAGCCAATCGCGGCACCGCGACGGCATCGGGGTACAACGCGCAGGCGGGCACCAAGCCGCAGGCTACCCTGGCGACACCCAATGTGATTGCGCCGGTCGTGACGCCGCAGGCACGGGTTGAGCGCGACGGCAACCAGCGTTGGCTGGTCGTGAGTCAGACTCCGGAAGTGCTGTGGCCGCAGATCAAGGATTTTTGGCAGGACTCCGGTTTTCTGATCAATATCGAAACGCCGGAAGCCGGCATCATGGAAACCGATTGGGCGGAAAATCGCGCCAAGATTCCGCAGGACTTTATCCGCAACTCGATCGGCAAGGTGCTCGACTCGCTGTACTCGACCGGCGAGCGGGACAAATTCCGTACGCGCCTCGAACGCCGCGCCGATGGCAGCACGGAGATTTACATCAGCCATCGTGGCGCCCAGGAAGTCCTGGTTGGTCAACAAAAGGACAGTTCGGTGTGGACCCCGCGTCCGGTTGATCCTGAACTCGAAGCCGAATTCCTGTCACGTCTGCTGGCGCGTCTCGGCGTCGAAGAAGTCAAGGCCAAGGCAACCGTGGCGCAAGCCACCACGCAGCAGGCCCATGCCAAGATGGTCAAGGAAGGCGCCGGCGGTTACGTTGAAGTCGACGAAGCCTTCGACCGCGCCTGGCGTCGGGTTGGCCTTGCGCTGGACCGCGTCGGGTTTACCGTTGAAGATCGCGACCGGGTGCAAGGTGTGTATTACGTGCGCTACGTCGACTTGAACAAGGATGCGCAGAGCACGCCATCGAAGGAAAAGGGCTTCTTCTCGCGCCTGTTCACCAGCTCCGACGACAAGGCCAAGGGCGCGCAGCGTTATCGCGTCTCGGTCAAGGAATTCGGCGCCAACAGCCGCGTCACCGTGCTCAATGGCGCTGGCAATCCCGAGACGTCGAGCACCGCCGACCGCATTCTGACGCTGCTCAACGAGCAGCTCAAGTAAGCGCCTGGCGTCAAGCGGCCACCGCCCTTGAAATTCGCCAGTCTCGGCAGTGGCAGCGAAGGTAACGCGCTACTGATAGCAGCCGCATCAGGCATGACAAGAACCAACGTCATGCTTGACTGCGGCTTTGCCATTCGTGAAACCGAACGCCGGTTGGCCAGGCTCGGCCTGGCTGCTGCGGACCTGTCCGGCATCGTGGTCACGCACGAGCATTCCGACCACGTCAGTGGCGTCTTCAAATTTGCACGGCGTCATCGGGTGCCGGTCTGGCTGAGTTACGGGACGTTTCAGGCGGTTAACGCCGACTGCAGCGGCGTGGAGATTCATTTCTGTCGTGACGGCGAAGCACTCGCCATCGGCGATCTCGAACTGACACCTTTCACGGTGCCGCATGACGCCCGCGAGCCGGTGCAATATGTGGCGCAGGACGGCAACGGCAGGCTCGGGGTACTCACTGATGCCGGACACATGACCACGCATCTGGTGAGTGCACTCAATGGCTGCGATGCGTTGGTGCTGGAGTGTAATCACGACCGCGTCATGCTTGCCAATTCCGTTTATCCACCCTCGCTAAAACGACGCATCGGTGGCGCCTACGGTCATTTGTCGAACGACAGTAGCCGGGACATCCTGGCCGCGCTCGACAAATCCAGATTGTCGATGGTGATCGGTGCACATTTGAGCAAACAAAATAACACCGCCGCGCTGGCGGCAGCGGCAATAGCTGCCGGGCTCGGGGGAACGACGACTGCGGCGATCACGATTGCCGATCAGGCCGACGGATTTG
Organism: Actimicrobium sp. GrIS 1.19; assembly: GCF_035984655.1. Taxonomy (NCBI): domain Bacteria; kingdom Pseudomonadati; phylum Pseudomonadota; class Betaproteobacteria; order Burkholderiales; family Oxalobacteraceae; genus Actimicrobium; species Actimicrobium sp. GrIS 1.19. Next base: position 70,167 of record NZ_JAXCHT010000019.1, read on the forward strand.
GCTGGCTGGAACTGGAATGATGAAGACGTGAGCCGCTGTCAGCTTGCGCCAGACGAAAAAAAGCCGACTCGAAAGTCGGCTTTTTAATACCGGGAAAAATTACTTACCGGCTGGCTTCATTGCATCTGCAGCTGGAGCAGCGTCAGCTGGCTTGGCATCAGCAGCAGGAGCGGCTGGAGCAGCAGCAGGATCAGCTGGCTTCATTGCGTCAGCGGCTGGAGCAGCAGGAGCTGGTGCTGGAGCGGCGACTTCAGGAGCTGGTGCAGGAGCAGCGGCTTCTTCTTTTTTGCCGCAAGCAGCAAGAGCCAGAGCCAACAGGGAGGCGATCAACAGAGTTTTTTTCATGGATATTCCTTCAAGGAAAACAAATTTATAAAAATTGTGCGATGAATAATTACCGGTAATTATCGCTCTATAGAAAAACTTGGCTGTGTTTCCAATTTGACTGCGATAAAAGAGATACAAAGCCAGGCATTCCTAAGCGGCTAATTATAACGGATTTATTGTTTCGATACGACCCGGCTTTGCTTATTGGTAAGTAACAAGATGCAACAGAGCGCAAAACGCATCGCTTCGATCATTTTTCAAGGAGCAGCCAGCCTTGGCGATACCAGTCGTGCAACGCTTCGGCCACGTCCAGCGAGGCGGTCGCGATTGCCTCTCCATCAAGTGTGCGCTGATCGGCCAGTACGCTCAGCAGCGCCTTGTCCGCGCGGCTCACGGCGAACGACTCGCCATTGATGAAGACAAGCTCACCTCGATACAGCATCTGCGTTTTTCGCGACAGGCGCACGCCGCGCTTGCCCGCAAGCGCCATGAATTTATCCAGCGTCAATGGTCGTTTGACTGGTTCAAAGGACACGCTGGATTTTGGCTCGGACAGATATTCGCCCAAAAAGATGGCGATATCGTCACGGGTGAATTGCACCTTGTTGAGCTCGGCGCTGACTTGCGCCAGCATTGCGGCGCTGATCTCGGCCGGACGGGTGGTCGGCGCCAGCTCCGCATCGGCGTACTGGCCCGGCAAGTCGATCGAATCGGTCATGAACTGCAGGAACGATTCGCCCAATTCCTGGTACGACGGCGCGCGGAATCCGATCGAATAGGTCATGCACTCGCCGATTGCCACGCCTTCGTGCGCATAGTTTGGCGGCAAGTACAGCATGTCACCCGGTTCCAGGTCGAATTCTTCACTCGGTGCGAAGCGCTGCAGGATTTTCAGCGGTACGCCCGCTTGCAGGGTCAGGTCCTGCTGTGCCCCAATGCGCCAGCGACGGGTGCCTTGCGCCTGTAGCAGGAAGACGTCGTAGGAATCTACATGAGGACCGACCCCACCGGCGTCGGTCGCATAGCTGATCATCAGATCGTCAAGACGCGCATCGGGCAGAAAATTGAATTGGCGCAAGAGCGCATCGGCTGCGTCGTCGTGCAGGTTCACCCCTTGCACCAGCAGAGTCCAGTCACGCTTGGTGATGGCCGGAATGGCATCGAGCGGGCCCGATTGCATTTCCCATTTCTGCCGGAAGTGCGTCACCAGACGCGATTCGACATCGTCACGGCCAGCCATTTCGAACAAGGCTTCGCGCGAAATGATGGGCGCGAAGCCGGGAATGGCCTGGCGAATCACGCAGGGTTTCTTGTGCCAGAATTCCTTGAGGAATTGCGCGGGTGTCACGCCACCCAACAGAGTCAGTTTTTTCATCGCCGCATTATAGCCTCAGGGGCGGTTGCGACCGACCTGCGCGCCGCCTTTTTGGTGCGATGCATCGCCCACTGCAAGCGCGACAGGTATAATCCGCCGATCACTTATTGAAAGGGTTCCCCATGAAGATTGCCAAGAATACGGTAGTGACCGTCAACTACACACTGTCGGATGCCCAGGGCAATCTGATCGAAGAAGGGCGCGAGCCAATGGTGTATCTGCACGGCGGTTACGAAAACACGCTGCCAAAGATTGAAGAAGCGCTCGATGGCAAGGATGCCGGCTTCGACACCACGATTCAGGTTGAGCCGGACGATGCGTTCGGTGAATACGATCCAGCGCTGGTCAAGGTCGAGCCACGCGACCGCCTGCCAACCCCGCTTGAAGTCGGCATGCAGTTCGAAGGCTTGCCCGATGGCGGCGAAGACGATGACGAATCGATGATTTTCACGGTCACCGACATTGCCGACGACAAGGTGGTTTTGGATGGCAATCATCCGCTGGCCGGGATGGCGTTGCGCTTTACCTTGAAAGTCGCCGAAGTGCGTGCCGCGACCGATGAAGAAATCGTTCACGAGCATGTCCACGGTGCACACGGCCATCATCACGACGAACCCGATGACGAAGCGGGCGATCAGTTCCGAAGCCACCCGGTGCACTGAAACCGCTGCGTCTGCACGCTGTCACAAAACCGCAACCGCTTCAGGGTTGCGGTTTTTTTTTGCCGTTGCTGCGGCCCGAATCGGTCGTCTCAAGGGCATTGAGCTGGAACAGGCCCGGCGTTCCAGGCTCCACATGCAGCCGCATCCATCCCGGCGTGACCGCAACGGTGCCCAGATTGCCGCGCCAGCGGATCCCGTCGACATGGTCAGGGTCGTGCTGCAGGCCCTGATGCACGATCAGGATCCGGCCGGAAAAGTGTGTCGCAAGCTGCCTGAGCTGGGCGCGAATTTCAGCGAAGCCGTCGCGCCGGTATTGCGCCTGCGGCGGTGTCATGGGATTGCCGTCACAGAACAAGACCAGTCCCTCCAGTTTGCGACGCGACGCAATCGTCATCAGTCGCTGCAACCAGTCATGATTGGCAATCAGGCGGTCTTCGAATTCATTGTTGCGACCGGCCGCCTGCAAATAGTGGTTGTTGGCTGCCGGCAGATTGACGGTGGCGAACAGGATGGGACCGAATTCCCAGCGCATGTTTTCCGTGTAGGTGCGAAATTTTGCCGTGTTTGACTGGCGCGATACGGGAATCTTGCTACCGCCGAATGAAAAATCGTCGACGTAGAGCAATTCGCGCAGGCGATTCAGGCGTTCCGCGGCAATCGACCGTCCCGCCGCATTCTTGCAGTCGACCCAATCGTCACCGTTGAGCGCGACGATCACGCCGTTTTTTGCCGCATCGAACAGCAGTTTACGTTCGAGATACAGCGCATCATCACAGCCTTCTTCGGCGCTCTTGATGCCGTTGACCACCACGAATGCGAGGTTGTCCTCGTCGCTCTCGGCGATGGCGCGCCGCACCGCGCTGTCCTCGCCGGCGGCACGCGCAGTCGGCGCGATGATGCCGATATCAAAGCCGGCGCCAGCGGCATCGGCGACGCCGGCGACCAATAACATCGCCAGCAGTGCAGGCCGGGCGAGGCTCAACATGGCCGGCTCATGCGGCCGGGCCAAGGGCGAGTTGCTTGAGCAGGTACAGCTGTTCCAGTGCATCGCGCGGGGTCAACGCATCGGGATCGATCTGGTCGAGCGCATCGCGCAGCGCGTCGGCCAGCTGCGGCGGTGCAACCTCGTCGGCGGGCACGATCGCGGCACTGGTGGCGAACAGATCGAACTGCGGCGTCGACTGTACCGATTGCGCTTCCAGCAGCGCCAGATGCCTGCGCGCGGCGCGGATCACCGGTTGCGGGACACCGGCCAGCTGCGCCACCTGCAAGCCGTAGCTCTGCGATGCCGGGCCGGATTGCACGGCGTGCAGGAAGACGATGCGATCCTTGTGTTCGATCGCCGACAGATGCACATTGCTGGCGGTCGGATGGGCGTCAGCCAATTGCGTCAGCTCGAAGTAATGGGTGGCAAACAGCGTGAAGCTGCGGGTGATGTCGATCAGATGGCGGGCGATGGCCCAGGCCAGCGCCAGTCCGTCGAAGGTCGAGGTGCCGCGTCCGACTTCATCCATCAGCACCAGCGACTGCTCCGTGGCGCCATGCAGAATCGCGGCCGATTCCGTCATTTCAACCATGAACGTCGAGCGTCCGCCAGCGAGGTCGTCGGCCGCGCCAATGCGGGTAAAGATACGGTCGATCGGGCCGATGGTGGCGGCCGTGGCCGGCACGTAGCTGCCCACGTAGGCCAGCAGGGTGATCAGCGCAACCTGGCGCATGTAGGTCGATTTGCCGCCCATGTTCGGGCCGGTAATCAGCAGCAGGCGATGCTCGTCGCTGAACGCGCAATCGTTGGCAATGAAGCGTTCGATGACGTTCTCGACGACCGGGTGCCGACCCGCGACGATCGTGATGCACGGTTCCGCCACCAGTTGCGGGACACACCAGTCGTGCCGCGCCGCGTGCTCGGCCAGTGCCGCCAGTGTGTCGAGACGGGCCAACGCGCGCGCAATCTCCTGCAGCAGGCCGATGTGCCGGGCCAGATCCCGCAGCAGCTGGTCATACAGGATTTTCTCGCGCGTCAGGGCGCGGTCCTGCGCCGACAGTGCCTTGTCCTCGAACGCCTTCAGTTCCGGCGTAATGTAGCGCTCGGCATTTTTCAGGGTCTGGCGACGGCGATAATCGTCCGGCACCTTGTCGGTCTGGCCATGCGTGACTTCGATATAAAAGCCATGCACCTTGTTGTATTCGACGCGCAAATTGGCGATGCCGGTGCGGCTGCGTTCACGGCTTTCGAGATCAACCAGAAATTGTCCGGCGTTCTCCGAAAGCCCGCGCAGTTCGTCCAGCTCGGCATCGAAGCCGCGTGCGATGACGCCGCCGTCGCGCACCATCGCGGCGGGTTCCGGCGCAATCGCGCGTTCGATCAGATCGAGACAGTCCGTCGGCGTCGCCAGCGCAGTCTGAATCTCGCGCAGCAGCGGTGCATCGGCTTCGCGATTGCACATGTCGACATACGCGCGCAGCGACGGCAGTTGCTGCAAGCCGGCACGCATGCCGGCCAGGTCGCGCGGCCGGGCCGAGAGCAGGGCGATGCGGGTGGTGATGCGCTCCACGTCGGGGACCGCCGCCAGCGTGGTCGCCAGCCCGGCGGCAGCATCGGAGCGCAGCAGTGCAGCAATGGCGGCGTGGCGGGCCCGGGCCACGCGCTGGTCGCGCCGCGCATGATGCAGCCAATGGCGCAGCAGGCGCGAACCCATCGCGGTGCGGCAATGGTCGAGCAAGGAAAACAGCGTCGGCGAGGCGCTGCCGGCTTCCTGTCCGCGGATCGTCTCGGTCAGCTCCAGGTTGCGGCGGGTGGAGGCATCGAGGCCAATGAATTCGTTTTCCGATTCGACGGTGAGGGTGCGCACATGACCCAGCCCTTTGCCCTGCGTGCTCTGGGCATACTTGAGCAATGCGCCCGCCGCGCCGCAGCCGGCACCGAGGTCGTCGGCGCCGAAGCCCTGCAGGGTCGCCACGCCCAGCTGGTCGAGCAGCGTGCGGCGGCCATTGGGGATGTCGAAATGCCAGTGCGGCACCGGCGTGCGGGCGATAGCGCCAGAGGCGCGCAGCCAATCATCGGTGGCGTCGGAAATCAGGATTTCGGCGGGCGCGATGCGTTCGAGCTCCTGCTTCAGGCGCGCATCGATGGCGCCGGCATCGGTGACAAATTCCATCATGCGCAGCGCACCGCTGGCCATCGAGAGCCAGGCCAGTCCCACCGTCAACTGCTTGCGCTGCACCAGCACCGACAGTGCCAGCAGCGGGCGGTCGGATTTTTCCGGCAGCAGGTCGGCGTCCGACAGGGTGCCTGGCGTGATCACGCGCACCACCTTGCGTTCGACCGGTCCCTTGCTGGTGGCCGGGTCGCCGATCTGCTCGCACAAGGCCACCGACTCGCCCAGCTTGACCAGTTTGGCCAGGTACTGCTCGACCGCATGAAATGGCACGCCGGCCATCTTGATCGGCGCGCCGTTGGAATTGCCGCGCTGGGTCAGGGTGATGCCGAGCAGGCGTGAGCTCTTGACGGCATCGTCGAAGAACACTTCGTAGAAATCGCCCATGCGGTAGAACAGCAGGGTGTCGGGATGATCGGCCTTGATGCGCAGGTACTGCTGCATCATCGGGGTATGCGATTTCAGGTCGGGGTCGGGCTGGTGGGTCATGCGTCGGCTTGTTCTTTTCTGTAATCATCGGCCGGTGACGGCACGGACTGGCCGCACATCTTAACAGCCGGCGGGCGCCGCATCACCATGCAAGTTGCGCGCCGTCGTAGGCAAAAAAACCGCCGGACTGCGCCGCGCCGAGCCGGTCGATCACATGCAGCATTTCGCCGGCCGCCTGCCGTGCCGGGCGGCCGATGCGCGCGCCATCGAATGGGCCTGACAGCGACGTGTCGACCGTGCCCGGATGCAGCGCGACCAGCACCGCCAGCGCTCTGCTGCGCCTGACTTCGATCGACGCCGTCTTCACCAGCATGTTGAGCGCCGCCTTGGAAGCGCGATAGCTGTACCAGCCACCGAGCCGGTTGTCTTCAATGCTGCCGACCTTGGCCGACAGCATCACCATGATGCTGCGCTCGCGCGCCAGCAATGGGGTGAAATGGCGCAGCACCATGGCCGGGCCGAAGGTATTGGCGCGAAAGGTCTCGAGCATCTGTTCGTAGTGCAGATCGGCGAGACGCTTTTCCGGCATGAAGTGGCTCGAATGCAGCAGGCCGGCAGCGTTGATGATCAGCTGAAACGGTCCGTGGCTGGCGGCTGACGCGGCGGCCGCGGCAATGCTGGCCTCGTCCGCAAAGTCGATCGGCGGATGGCTGTGCCGATGCAGTGCGAGCACCGCGCTGCAAGCCGGATCGGCCTCCAGCGCGGTGACGAAGGCGCTGCCGATGCCGCCGCTGGCACCGATGACCAGGGCGCGAAATGCACTGCCCAGCGATCCCATGCTCATACCCAGCCCTGATGCCAGCGTGCCGCGTCGGTCAGCTCTTGCCACGCGATGCGTCGCACCGCCTGACTGTGCACCGCCTCGATGTCGATCCATTCAATGGGCGCGTCGGGCTGCTCCGGCTGCATCACGCGGGTGACGAGGAAGTGCTTTTCCCTGGCGACAACGTGCACTGCCGTCCATTTTGAATGCAGTAATTTTTTGGGTTGCAACTGTCGCACGGTGATCCCTTCCAGAGGGCGCGAGAGGTCCGGCGGCGCCCCATTCATTAAGTGCTCAATTTGGCGTGCTGCGGCGGCAGCGCTCGGAGCAGTACTTGACGTCGTTCCACGTTTTTTCCCATTTCTTGCGCCATGTGAACGGCAGGCCGCATTGCACGCAGATTTTGCTTGGCAGGTCCGACTTCTTGCGCATTTTCATTTGGTACTCCGGTGCCGCGCGCGGCGCATCATGTTGTCGGTGGCCACAGGCAATACTGATCACGGCCGCGTGCCTTGGCCTGATAGAGCATCTCATCGGCCTGCCGGATCAGGCTCTTGGCGTCGGCCGAGGTGCCGTTGAAGTACGCCACGCCGATGCTGGCGGTAATCGAAAGCGGCCGGCCCTCGAGCATGAACAACGGTCGCATCGCGGTAATGATTTTGGCGGCAATCTTTTCAGCGTCCTCGCGTTTGCTGATGTGCTCCATGATAACGGTGAATTCGTCGCCGCCGAGGCGGGCGATGATGTCGGTGGAACGCACCGCGCGCGAGAGTCGCCCGGCGAAACCCTTCAACAGCGCATCGCCGACCGGATGTCCGTGACTGTCGTTGACGTTCTTGAAGTGATCAATGTCGAGATACATCAATGCCATCAGATTCTGGTCCGAGCGCGAATGCGTCATGGCCAGCGCCAGCCTGTTTTCGAAGCCGGTGCGATTGACCAGGCCGGTCAGACTGTCGATCTGCACCAGTTGCAGCAGGCGCTGTTCTTCGCGTTTCTTGGCGGTGATGTCGTGAATCATCATGTGAATGCCAACCACTTCCTTGCCTTCGAGGGCGAGCTGGGGAATGTAAGTTGCTTCGGCCCACCGCTGTGCGCCGTTAGCGCCTTCCTCGTGTTCGAAGGTTACCGTTTCGCCGTTCAGCGCGCGCTGCAGATACGGTTCGATGTAGGCGTATTGCTCTTCGCCGACAAACTGGCGGATGGTCTGGTACTTGATGTCGTCGCGGTTGATGCCAAAGGCGCGTTCGTAGGCCAGATTGTTGAAGCGATAGCGTTGCTCGGCATCGACAAACGCCACCAGTGCCGGCAGCGTATCGGTAATCGTGCGCAAGCGCTGTTCACTTTTTGATAGCGCCTGCTCGGCTTCGCGCCGGGCCGTAATGTCGTCGACGCTGCCGACGTAGCCTTCCACTTCGCCATCAACCACGATCGGCGCGGTCTTCATCGAGACCCACACCAGCCGTCCGTTCAGGTGGCGAAAGCGATAGGTGCCAAGGAAGGAAGTATGGACGCCGGGGATGCGGTTCCATGCCTTGATCACCTTCAGGCGGTCTTCCGGATGAATCGCCTTGACCCAGCCGTCGCCGAGCGCCTGGGTGCTCGATATCCCGGCCATCTCCTCATAGGTGCGGTTGACGTAGGTGCAGTTGCCTTTCGGATCCGTGCGGAACAGTCCTAGCGGCGACGCATCGTTGGCGGCGACCAGCTCGGCCTGTTTGCTGCGCAGTGCCAGCTCCTGCTGGCGATTGATCGTGATGTCTTCGGCGATACCCAAAATGTAGTCCAGCTTGCCGTCCTCGGAAAGCAGCGGCACCGAAATGACCCGCAGAAAATGGTCACGCCCATCGATGCTGCGAAACGGTACCTGCGGCACATCGATCACCATCGGATCGTCTTTCATGCGCGTTTCGAGTTCATTGAGGGTGTCGTTGATCCAACCGGGCAGGGCGCTGGCGCCCGGTTGATTGAGCACCGCGGATGCGGCGATGCCGGTGACCAGTTCCGCCGTCTGATTCCAGACGATCATCTTGCCATCCTTGCCGCGCATGTCACGGGCATAGACCGCCAGCGGCAGATTGTCGATCAACGATTGCAGGAAGGCGCGGCTGTTGCGCGTTTCCTGTTCGGCCAGCTTGCGTGCGGTGATGTCGCGCGTGGTGATGGCAAGGCCATTCTCGATCGGCACTACCTGATGGCGCAGCCAGAGCGGCCCGATCGGCGTGTCGGCCGCGAATTCCAGCTCCATCGGCTTGCCGCTTGCCATTACCTGCAGATATTTAGCGAAGCGGCCATCGAGGTGCGCGCTGGGCACCGTCACCGCCAGCGTCAGGCCAAGAATGTCGTCTTTGGTGCGCCCAATCAGACGGGCGCCGCGCTCATTGATCTCGGTGATGATGAAGTCATTGATTTGCCCATTCGTGCCACGCACTGCGCGCAAAATGGTGAGTGCGTCGGGACTGCCTTCGGCCGCGGCCCGGAATACCGCCTGGGCGCGGACTGTTGCCAGTTCGCTCTTGCGCAGCCGCGTACCCTGCACCAGCAATAATCCGATGAAGGCGAGGATGCCCAGTGAGCCGGCCGCCCCAGTCCAGAGATACACGATGCGGTGGCGGTAGAAGGATTGCAGCGCGCGCTGCTCTTCGATGCCGACCACCGCCATCAACGGAAATTCGTCCAGCTGCTGATAGCTGAAGATCCGGCTGATGTGGTCAAACGGGTTGTCGCGGATGAAGGCGACCGAGCGGTTCGCCGCGACCGGTTTGATCCAGCCCGAGAAATGCTTGTCGTCGCCCGAGAACAGGCGCGCGCCGATGCGACTGGCGCGGAACCGGCCATCGGCGCCGAGCAGGCCGACGAAACCACCCGGATACAGCGCGATCGGTGAAAAGTTGGTCAGGAAATCCTGTTGCAGCGCGCACGCGACCACGCCGGCAAAACTGCCGTCCGGATGGTTCAGGCGGCGGCTGACGATGATGGACCACTCGCTTGCACCTGGCTCCATCACTGGGCTGCTGATATGGAACTCGCCGGTGTCGACATCAACATGCGCGGCAAAATAATCGCGATCGGCGACGTTGCTCATGGCGCCGGCGCGATTGCTGGCAACGCCGTCGCCGCGACTGTTGAAGAGGCTGACATGGGCCAGCAGGTCGGCCGGCAGCATGCCCCTGTTGCGCACGAACTCATCGAAACGAAACTGTGTGCCTTGCTGCTCGACTGCGAATTTCAAAAAACGGGTGACCTGATCGACCTGCCGCATTACCCGCGCGGTGCGGTCGGCATAATCGCGGCTGAGCGACTCGGCCATGCTGGTGGCGTCGTCGATGGCGGCGGCCCGTTCGTCGACCAGGCGGACGTAGATAACGGTCCAGACCAGCGCCAGCAGAAGCACGGCGAGCGCCGGCAACAGAATCAGAAGTTGCAGGCGTGCCAGCGACCGCGTGATGAATCCGGGGCCGAACTTCAAGGCGTACCTCGCGACCGCATCGCGCGAACGATCCGGCCGTTTAACGCAAGGCGCACGCTGCAGGAATGGAAAACAGGCTCAGCTTGTCGCATGAATAAGGCGTATCTCGGCCACATTGATCTATGCCGGCGCGGATCTGCACCGTCCGGGCATTGTAGCGAAAAAGAATCCTGATCCGCCGATAAAACATGCGCCGCCGCATTCGCTGCGGCGGCGCAACCGGATCAGCGTCCGCGGCCGCCGGAACGACGTGGTGCTGACGATTTGACGGCGCCAAAGCTCTTCGACGGACCGCCACTCGGCTTGGCCGGTGGCGAGACCCGGTTCTTGACGACGGTGGTGCGGCCTTGCGGCTGACCACGGCCACCGCCGCCGCCACTGCGCAGCTGAATCGGCTGGGCGCGCGCGGTTGGATCGGGTTCGAAACCGGCGATGACTTCCTTCGGCAGTTCACGCTTGATCAGTTTTTCGATATCGCGCAGCATTTCGTGTTCATCGACACAGACCAGCGAGACGGCTTCGCCGGTGGCGCCGGCACGGCCGGTACGACCGATCCGGTGGACATAGTCTTCAGGGATGTTGGGCAGATCGTAATTCACCACATGCGGCAGTTGATCGATGTCGATGCCGCGCGCGGCGATGTCGGTCGCAACCAGCACCTGCAACTTGCCATCCTTGAATTCAGCCAGCGCCTTGGTGCGCGCCGATTGACTCTTGTTGCCGTGGATTGCCATGCCGCTGATGCCGTCCTTCTCGAGTTGCTCGACCAGCTTGTTGGCGCCATGCTTGGTGCGGGTAAATACCAGTACCTGCGACCATTCGCGGGTCTTGATCAGATGTGCCAGCAGCGGATGTTTCTTGTCGCGGTCAACCGGATGGATTTTCTGCGCGATGATTTCGACCGTCGAATTGCGTCGTGCCACTTCGATCATGGCCGGCGCATTCAGCAGGCCATCGGCCAGCGTCTTGATCTCTTCCGAGAAGGTGGCCGAGAACAGCAGGTTCTGGCGCTTCTTCGGCAGCACCGCCAGGATCTTCTTGATGTCCTTGATGAAGCCCATGTCGAGCATGCGGTCGGCTTCGTCCAGAATCAGGATCTCGACTTGCGACAGGTTGACGGTGCCTTGCTGCATGTGATCGAGCAGACGGCCTGGCGTGGCGACCAGAATGTCAACGCCATGCTTCAACAGCTTGATTTGCGGATTGATGCCGACACCGCCGAAAATCACCGCCGACGTCAGTTTCAAATACTTGCCGTAGGTGCGCACGCTTTCCTCCACCTGCGCGGCGAGTTCGCGCGTCGGCGTCAGGATCAGCGCCCGGATCGGACGCGCGCTGGTGCTGCTGGTGGGCGCCGCTGCACCGCTCGACAGGCGATGCAGGATTGGCAACGTGAAGCCGGCGGTTTTGCCGGTGCCGGTTTGCGCGCCGGCCAGCAAATCGCCGCCCAGCAGCACGGCCGGAATGGCCTGCGCCTGAATCGGGGTAGGGACGGTATAGCCGTGTTCGGTAACGGCACGCACGATATCGGCTGACAGGCCGAGTTGAGCAAAAGACATAGTGAAACTTTATAGAAGTTCGGCCTGTCGCCACTTGGGGCGCCAGTCGCAGGCAAACGGATTAGGATGCGGAGAAGTGAGACCGCGGCAGGATGACTGGACAATGTGCCGCGCCGCCGTAGTATAGCAGGGGTTGGAGACCGGCAACAGCTTATCCGGCCGGAACGGCGTGCGCGCCTGTGAAAACCTGGCCGGCAAGGCGCGGCCACGCTACTCGATGCGACGTGTCAGCGTTGCTAAAACATCGTCCCGGCAGGAAGAACCCGGTATGCTTCGGGACGGGACCCACGCCGCGTCATGAAATTGCGCCACGATCGCGCGCAGTCGGAGTCAATCCCACCCCATACGGAATCGAACAATCAATGCGTAAACTTCCCCGAATTGTTTTGCATGGCATGACCATCCTTGCACTGTCCGCCTGTGCAACGCCGAAACCGGTGCTGCGTCACAGCGATGAATTTGGCGTGGCCAATACCTTCGCACACAGCTTTGCCGGCACGGAGTCGGTGGTCTGCGAAGCGGCGCGCCGGGCCTTGCTGGGACAGGGTTATCTGGTTCGCGAGGCGGCGACGTCGCACGTCAAGGGCAAGAAGAATTTTCAGCCTGACCCCGACACCCACTTGCAGGTCGACTTCGATGTCGTCTGCGCCGCCGACAGCAACGGCAGCAATGCGACCACCGTCTTCGCCAATGCCGTGCGCGACACCTACACGCTGAAGAAGAGCACCACCACCGCCAGTGTCGGCGTCAGCGTCTTGGGTTCGCTGTCGCTGCCGTTTGGCTCGACTGACGATGCCCTGGTCAAGGTCGGCAGCGAGACGATCGCTGCAAGGAAGTTCTATGACCAGTTCTTCGAGCGGGTCGAGGGCTACCTGGGCGATCCGGAAAATGGCCGTGCCGACGACAAGACCCGTGAACCGCTCGACCCTGCCACCATCAAGTCCGACGCCAAGCCTGACTTGTGAGAATGCATCAATGAAAACACCAAAAAGAATCCAGCCATTGGTTGAAGAAGGTTTGATCGATGAGGTCATGCGTCAGCTCATGAGCGGCAAGGAAGCCACCGTGTATGTGGTGCGCTGCGGCGACGACGTGCGCTGCGCCAAGGTCTACAAGGACGCTACCGAGCGCAGTTTTCATCAGGCGGTGGCCTACCAGGAAGGTCGGCGCGTCAAGAACAGCCGGCAGGCGCGGGCGATGGAGAAGGGCACGCGCTATGGCCGCAAGATGGCCGAGGAAGTCTGGCAAAACGCCGAGGTCGACGCGCTGTATCGACTGGCTGCCGCCGGTGTGCGGGTGCCGACGCCGTACGTGTGTTTTGAAGGCGTACTGCTGATGGAGCTCATTACCGATGCCGACGGCAACGCGGCGCCGCGCCTCAACGATGTCGAGCTCGACCATGCGCGTGCGCTGGCGTTTCACGCGATGCTGATCGGGCAAGTGGTGAAGATGCTGTGTGCCGGCGTGATCCATGGCGACCTGTCCGAGTACAACATCCTGGTCGATGCGGACGGCCCGGTGATCATCGACTTGCCGCAGGCGCTGGATGCAGCCGCCAGCAGCGTGGCCTCAAGCATGCTGGAACGCGATGTCGACAACCTGACGAATTTTTTCGGCGTGGTAGCGCCCGAGCTGGTCGGCACGCAGTATGGGAAGGAAATCTGGAGTCTTTACAAGGATGGCTTGCTCACGCCGGAGACGGCGCTGACCGGGAAGTTTGCACTGGCCGAAGGTCCGGCCGACGTCGGCGCGGTCATGCGCGAGCTGGAGCTGGCGCGGCAGGAGGAGGAAGACCGCGTGCGCATCAAGATGGAAATGTCGCAGTGAGCCAGACGGTGCGGCTGCAGCCATGCCATGGGCAAGCTGCAACCGCACTGGTCACGTTACGTCACTTCTTTGCGAACGGGCCGAGCTGGGCAACCATCTGCGCAAAGATCTTCGGCGAGCCGGCGATGACTTCATCCTTGTACAGGTAGTCGGATTCGCCATCGAAGGTGCCGCAGATGCCGCCGGCTTCGGTGACCATCAGCGATCCGGCCGCCATGTCCCATGGCTTCAGGCCTTTTTCGAAGTACCCGTCGAGGCGGCCCGCCGCCACGTACGCAAGATCCAGCGCGGCCGCGCCAGGGCGCCGCAAGCCGGCGCACTTCTGGGTCATGATGCGAAACATGTCGATGTACTCTTCCAGTCCCTGCATATTGCGATACGGGAAACCGGTGCCGAGCAGCGCATCCTGCAGGCGGTCACGCTTGCCGACGCGCAGCCGCTTGTCGTTGAGGTACGCGCCATCGCCTTTCGAGGCGGTGAACAGATCGTTGCGGGTCGGGTCGTAAATCACCGCCTGGGTAATCTGGCCGCGATGCTGCAGCGCGATCGAGACGCAGTATTGGGGAAAGCCGTGGATGAAATTGGTGGTGCCGTCGAGCGGATCGATGATCCAGACGTTTTCATTGTCGTCGTGCAGATTGGTCGAGGCGCCGGACTCTTCCGCCAGCACCGCATGGCCCGGATACGCGCCAATCAGGATCTCGATGATTGCCTGTTCGGCGGCCTGGTCGACTTCGGTGACGAAATCGTTGGGCATTTTTTCGACGTATTTGACGCGGTCGAGGTCGAACGAGGCGCGGTTGATGATCGCGGCGGCGCGACGCGCGGCCTTGATCGCCGTATTGAGCATGGGATGCATGGCGGTTCCGTTAAAATGGCGGCGACATCCACAACGTCGATGCCGCAGCCTGAATTGATTTAATGAGCGATGCGGCATCGTCGTCTTCAAAATCGAACACCGATTTTTTCTCCAACGTGCCGCGCAATGGCGCCATTTTAAATGAACCCTGCCCAAATCGACACGTCTGTTTTCAATCGCCTCCGTTTCGTACTGGTCGAGACCAGCCGCCCGGGCAATATCGGCGCCGCCGCGCGGGCCATGAAAACCATGGGATTTTCCGATCTGGTATTGGTCAATCCGCGCTTCGCCGACGCCGTATCGCAGGATGAGGCGGTGGCGTTTGCCAGTGGTGCGCAGGATGTGCTGGCCGGCGCGCGCATCGTGGGTTCGATCGAAGAGGCGCTGGCCGACTGCAATTACGCCGCTGCGGTAAGCGCACGATTGCGCGAATTTTCGCCGCCGGTGGTGATGCCGCGGGCGCTGGCCACTGAACTGGCGGCCAACACCGGGCTGCAGGCGGCGCTGGTGCTGGGCAACGAACGTTTTGGCTTGCCCAACGAGATTGTTGAAAAATGCAATGTGCTGATCAACATCCCGGCCAACCCGGGGTATTCGTCACTGAATTTGTCCCAGGCGGTGCAGGTGCTGGCCTATGAATGCAGGATGGCCGCGCTCGGCGAGACGAAGATCGCCTCCGTCATTGGTTTTCAGGGAGATGCTGCCGGCCTGGCCGACATCGAGGGCATGTACCAGCATCTGGAGCAGGCGCTGGTTGCGATTGATTTTCTGAATCCGGACAATCCGAAGAAGTTGATGCCGCGCTTGAAACGGCTGTTCGCCCGCACCGGGCTGGAAACCGAGGAGGTCAATATCCTGCGCGGCATCGCCAAGCAGATCCTCGCCACGCGCAAGTAAGAAGCGAATGGTCAGGAGGCGGCGTGCTAGCCCCAGGCGCGCAGCAAGCCGACCGCCAACCCTTCCAGCGCGAAATCCTCGCGGTCCGGGTCAATCCGAATGGTTTTGAAGTCGGTATTTTCCGGCATCAGTTCAATGAATGCGTCGGTTTTCCGGTAGCGCTTGACCGTGACATCGTCACCAAGCCTGGCCACCACGATCTGGCCGTTGCGCGCCACGTCGCTCTTTTTGACCGCGATCAGATCGCCATCGAGAATGCCGGCATCGCGCATCGACATCCCGCGCACCTTCAGCAGATAATCCGGCCTGGCGGAAAACAGCGCGGGATCGACGTTGTAGTTGGCTTCGACGTGCTCCAGCGCCAGGACCGGCGATCCGGCGGCAACCCTCCCGATCAGCGGCAGGCGCAATTGCATCAGCGCCACGTGCGGCAGCGTCATCTGCCGGCCGCCGGTGCGCTCGATGCCCATTTCCAGCAGGCGGATGCCGCGCGAGGTGCCGGGTGAGATTTCAATCGCGCCCTTGCGGGCCAGCGCCTGCAGATGTTCTTCCGCCGCATTGGCTGATCGAAAACCCAGTTCATTGGCGATCTCGGCACGGGTGGGCGGAAAACCGGTGTTCTCGATGGCGTCCTTGATCAGGTTGAGAATCTGTTCCTGGCGCGCAGTCAGTTTGATCATGGCGGAACCTGCTGGTTAAATAGACAGGCTGTAGTTTTATACAGTGTGCAGGCAAAAGCAAGCGAATTAACGACGAAGCGGCGGGGCGTTACCGGCTGATCGGCGCGCAGGCGGCCATATTCGTTGAGTTTTCCGCCATTCGCGGTTATAGTCTCGGGCTGTCCTCTTCCCACACTCGTCTTGACGCCGGGGTGGGCAATTTTTCAATACGTCCAGAAGGAGTCTGTATGCGTCATTATGAAATCGTTTTTATCGTCCATCCGGATCAGAGCGAGCAAGTGCCCGCCATGATCGAACGCTACAAAGGCGTTGTCACCGCCCGCGGTGGCAAGATTCACCGTGTCGAAGATTGGGGTCGTCGCCAGATGGCTTACCTGATCCAGAAACTCGCCAAAGCACACTATGTTTGCATGAACATCGAATGCGACAACGAGACCCTGGTTGAAATCGAGACCGGCTTCAAATTCAATGATGCGGTTCTGCGTCACCTGACCGTCAAACTGAAGAAGGCTGAAACCACACCTTCGCCAATGATGAAGGCAGTGCAGAAGGAAGATGCGGCCAAGAGCCATCGTTCCGAGGCGCCTGCTGCGTAATTGCAGGCCGGAGCAGTGAACCAGTTTCAGTGTGTTGCCAGCATCGCCGAGCGAGAAATCTTGCGCTATACACCGGCAGGCATCCCGATCGTGTCAGCGACATTGCTGCACACATCACAACAGACTGAAGCAGGCGTTGAAAGGTTGGTCGAGTTTGAAGTTTTTGCAATAGCAGCAGGCGAAATTTCAGGTCGGTTCAATCAGGCCCAATTGGGCGCAACGTTTCAGTTCACCGGTTTTCTGGCTCGCAAGAACCGCAATAGCAGAAGTCTCGTATTTCACATCATTGATTTCGAACCACCTTTAGATACAGGAGCCTCAAATGGCATTCGGTAAAAAATTCGACAAGAACAAGCTCAAGCTTAAAGAAAAACGCAAACAACAGAACCCATTGTTCAAGCGTAAAAAATTCTGCCGCTTCACCGCAGCAAACGTGGAACAGGTCGATTACAAAGACGTGGATACACTGAAGGATTTCGTTCAGGAAAACGGCAAGATCATGCCAGCACGCCTGACCGGTACCCGCGCTCACTATCAACGTCAAGTCGACACGGCAATCAAGCGCGCACGTTTCCTCGCGCTGCTGCCGTACACCGACCTGCACCACGCGTAATTGACCGCGATTTAATTAATCCAGTCAATTACCCAATTCGGAGAAAAACATGCAAATCATTTTGTTGGAAAAAGTCATTAATCTCGGCAATCTTGGCGAAGTCGTCAAAGTCAAGGACGGTTACGCACGTAACTTCCTGATCCCGCAGCGCATGGCACGTCGTGCCACCACCAGCGCTGTCGCGGAATTCGAAGTCAAACGCGCCGAGCTGGAAAAAGCTGCTGAAGCCAAGCTGGTCGCAGCACAAGCCCAGGGCGAAAAGCTCACCGGCATGACCGTGCAGATCTCGCAGAAGTCGGGCGTCGATGGCCGTTTGTTCGGCTCCGTCACCAATGCCGACATTTCGGAAGCGCTGACCAAGCAGGGTTTCGCCGTCGAAAAAGCACAGATCCGCATGCCGCAAGGCCCGCTGAAAACCACTGGTGATCACGCGATCGCCGTGGCGTTGCACACCGACGTCGTGGTTGAAGTCACCGTCGCAGTGTTGGGCGAGCACGCTTGAGTTGACAGCGTCGCGTTGTAATCGAAAGCCGGATTCGTCCGGCTTTTTTTACGCCTGTCGCATTGGCTCGGTTTCGCCCGGAGGAGGTCGCGATCATGGGCGAATATTCCCGAATGCATCCAGGATGCAACACGTCTCAAGGGTATAATTCGGCCAATGAATAATCGTGACCGCCCCGACTCCCGCTTCGATTCCCGCCCTGATTCGCGACCAGATGCGCAGCTCGATGCACTGCGCGTGCCGCCGCACTCGATCGAGGCCGAGCAGTCGGTGCTCGGCGGTCTGTTGCTCGACAATGCCGCATGGGATCGCATTGCCGACTTCGTCCACCAGGATGATTTTTACCGCTACGATCATCGGGTCATCTTCCAGCACATCGTCAAGCTGATCAACGTCTCGCGTCCGGCCGACGTCATTACCGTGTTCGAATCGCTGACCAGCACCGGCAAGGCCGAAGAAGTCGGTGGCCTGTCGTATCTGAATGCGCTGGCGCAGAACACGCCATCGGCCGCCAATATCCGGCGCTATGCCGAAATCGTGCGTGACCGCGGCGTGTTGCGCAAACTGATTACCGTGTCCGATGAAATCTCCGGCCAGGCCTTCAATCCGCAGGGCAAGGAAGTCAAGCAGATGCTGGACGAAGCCGAGTCGAAGATCTTCGCGATTGCGGAAGAGGGCGCGCGCGGCGCACAGGGCTTTCAGGAAATCCAGCCACTGCTCACGCAGGTCGTCGAGCGCATCGACGAGCTGTACAACCGCGACAACCAGAACGACATCACCGGCGTGCCGACCGGCTTCGCCGACCTCGACAAGATGACCTCCGGCCTGCAGCCCGGCGACCTGATCATCGTCGCCGGCCGGCCGTCAATGGGCAAGACCGCGTTCTCGATCAATATCGGCGAGAACGTCGCCATTGAAAGCGGGCTGCCGGTGGCGGTGTTTTCGATGGAGATGGGCGGCACCCAGCTGGCCATGCGGATGCTGGGTTCGGTCGGCCGGCTCGACCAGCATCGGCTGCGCACCGGCAAGCTGGCCGACGAGGATTGGCCGCGCCTGACCCATGCGATTCAGAAGATGAACGATGCGCAGTTGTACATCGATGAAACGCCAGCCCTGAATTCGATTGAGTTGCGCGCCCGTTCACGCCGCCTGTCGCGCCAGTGCGGCAAGCTCGGTCTGATCATCATCGATTACCTGCAACTGATGTCGGCCAATTCATCGGGCGAAAACCGCGCCACCGAAATTTCGGAAATCTCGCGTAGCCTGAAAGGCCTGGCCAAGGAACTGAATTGCCCGGTGATCGCACTGTCGCAGCTGAACCGCTCGCTGGAGCAGCGCCCCAACAAACGTCCGGTCATGTCCGACTTGCGTGAATCCGGCGCCATCGAGCAGGATGCCGACGTGATCCTGTTCATCTATCGCGATGAAGTCTACAACCCCGATTCGCCCGACAAGGGCACTGCCGAAATCATCATCGGCAAACAGCGTAACGGCCCGATTGGCAGCGTCCGACTGACCTTCATGGGGCAATACACCAAATTTGATAATTACACCGGCAATGCACCGTTGTATGGCGGCGACTAAGTATTTTTGTTGAAAGAGATGGATATGTTCGGACGGCTGATGCCAGCAAAAGGCAAATTCTTTACGTTGTTCAACGAGCACGCGGCACTGTGCGTCAAGGGCGCCGAGCAGATGGTCGCATTGATGACCAATTTTGATGATCTCGAGCTGCGCGTGCATGCCATCGAAATCATCGAAAAGGACGCCGACAAGGTCACCCACGAAGTCATCGAGCTGTTGCACCGGGCATTCATTACGCCGCTCAACCGCGATGCGATTCATCAGCTGATCACGCGAATGGATGACATTCTGGATTTGCTCGAAGACGCAGCGCAAACCATTTCAATGTACGACATCAAGGCCGCCAGCACCGAAGCCAAACGGCTTGCCGAGCTATGCCTGGGCTGTGCGCAACGCGTGCAGAAGGCGGTCGGCTTGTTGAGCGACATGGGCAACGCGCGCCAGATCCTCACACTGTGCAGTGAAATCGACCGCTTTGAATCCGACGCCGACCACGTGATGCGGGCGGCCATGTCGAAGCTGTTTCGCGAAGAGTCGGATGTGCGCACGCTGATCAAGTTGAAAGCGATTTACGAGTTGCTGGAGACGGTGACGGACCGGTGCGAAGACGTGGCCAAGATCATCGAGGGGATTATTGTTGAGAAGGCGCGGGCGGCGTGAGCTGACATTGGACGTGCAATTGCAGTACCAAAGCATTGGCGTCGGTATGGCTGAATCACGAGCTGAGCGCCGACTTGGCAGCCGAGCGGAATGACTCTAACGCTGTGCTTTGCGTTTGGTCATTGGGTTCCTTGTGGATGGCAGTCTCCTGCCAAATGACCGATTACACAAAATTATTTACACCCCCGTGCTATCTCGTTTTCGTGGCGCTTCGGACGACCCACTTTCACACTTTCACGTTTGATTGTCATGGCAAAGACATCCATCGCGGGCCGGATCAGAATTGCAATTCTTGTCGTTTGGTCCTGCGTCCTGGCTCTGTTTTTCATGTTTGAGATCGCCGAGGCAATTGGCAGTGGCACCATCATTATGAAATCCGCACGATCTCATTTCGCACGTACAGTGCTCCGAGCCGTCGATCCTGTCTGGTTCTTCTTCTTGATAGGAGTCGAAGGCCTTGGCGCATGCGTGTTCGCCATGGGGACGTTGTTGTTCAGCAGGGTGTTGCCCAGATCAAACAAAGATGAAGGTGCTGACGAAGCTGCCGACTTGCTGGCAAGGCTGGAACGCCGTGCTCCATCAGGTCTAGGCCTGCTTTGGGTCGGCCTCGCCATTACATTTACGTTCGCATTGTTCTATGTCGCCAAATAGCTTGCCACTCGAGCTGGACGCAGTGTGTACTTCTGCGCAAGCCCGCCTCTCAATAGGTTGCAAGTGACTGTTTCCGCTCGTATTTGTCTGAACGCAGCCGTCAAGGCTGGTATTTGTGCTGGCATCGTGTTTCCATTATTGATGGTCCCCGAGATGCTCACAAGACCGGGACCAATCCCTTGGCTGGAAATTATCGCTCCTCTAGTCTTTCTCGGAGTCTTCGCAGCCATCTTCGGATTTGCAGTGGGCCTTGTAATAGGGTTTCCTTGCTTGTTCCTGCTGGTTCGGCTGAATCTCGCCCGACCGATGCTCGCCGCACTCTTAGGCATGATCGATGGCGCGCTGGCCTATCAGCTCATTATTCCCGCAAGGAGCAGCACCGTATCTGATCTATGGGCTGGGGCACTTACTGGAATAGTTGTTGGCCTGCTTTCACTCAAGTTCCTGAAGTCACATACAGCTGCACCAATCGTTAATGCGTTCAAATCGTAGAATCCCCGGCACGGTCACCTGCATTGTATTTACGTCGCATCTTTTGCATCAAGAGCCAGGGGGCGTGCCAAGAGATGATGTATCGCACGTCTCTGCCCGCGATTCATCAGCTGATTACGCGGATGGACGGCATCCTAGATTTGCTCGAAGACGCGGTGCAAACTGTTTCAATGTACGACGTCAAGGCCGCCAGCACCGAAGCCAAACGGATTGCCGGGCACTGTCGATGAATGGGTCAGGCGTCGGTTTCGTTTGCCAATGCCTGTAGCTTGAGGACGGTTGCCCAGTTTCTGGTGGTGGCTGCCTTGCCTGCCTTCCCGAGCAGGGCTTCGCCAGCTTTGCTTTCAAGTACGCCCGTTGTGAATTTTCGCCGTTAAGGAGCCATTCCGTAATCGGCGTTAAGGCGCCACAAGATTGTCGGCGTAATGGCGCCACCAGATTTGCGGCGTAAT